>JAPLTV010000065.1 GCA_026397955.1 Verrucomicrobiota bacterium
TGCTCTCCTTGCCGTTCACCTACCGCGACGAGCGCAGCTTCAAGTCCTACGAGTTGGCGATGCGCCGCTTCTCCCAGAAAGAGATCTTCGAAGGTACCGGTATCGCCTCGATCTCAATCAACACACTCTACCAGCTTTTCGACGACGCCGAGAATCGCCCGGAGATGCTCCAGTTCGCGGATAAGTTCTTACTGATCGGCGACTACATCACTTGGCTCCTGACCGGCAAGGCCCGCGCCGAGGAGACCCTGATCTCCGGCAGCCAGTGCTGGGATACCCGCAAGCGCAATTGGGCTTGGCCGGTGCTTAAAAAACTCGGCATCCCGAAGCACATTTTTCCAAAGCCCGTCGCCCCGGGCGTGAAGCTCGGAAAAATGCTGCCTTATCTCGCCAAAGAAACCGGTTTAGCCAAGGCCGAGGTCGTCACCACCTGTGCGCATGATACCGCGGCCGCCGTCGCGGCGGTCCCCGCCACCAAGGGCGATGACTGGGCCTACCTTTCCTCCGGAACTTGGTCGCTGATCGGCCTCGAGCTGCCCAAACCGCTCGTCAACGAGACCGTCCGCAAGGCCATGTACACGAACGAAGTCGGCTTCGGCGGCACGTCGCGTTTCCTCAAAAACCTCGTCGGTCTCTGGGTCCTCCAGGAATGCCGCCGTGAATGGATGGAGAAAGGCGAGGTCTCTGATTACGGCGAAATCGTGAAGCTTGCGCTCAAAGCCCCTTCGCTCCGCTCTTTCATTCGCCCTGATGACGTCCGTTTCGCCAAGCGCGGCGACATGGTCGCGAAGGTCCAAGCCTTCTGCCGCGAAACCAAACAACCCGTGCCGAAGACGCACGGCGAAATCGCGCGCTGCGTGCTCGAATCGCTTGCGCTGCTCTATCGCGTCGAGATGGACGGCATGGAAAAACTCACTGGTCGTAAACTGAAGCGCCTGCACATCGTTGGCGGCGGCTGCCGCAACGCTCTACTCAACCAGGCCACGGCTGACGCCACGGGCCGCACGGTTATCGCTGGACCAGTCGAAGCGACGGCTGCCGGCAACATTCTCGTCCAAGCCATCGCCATGAAGGAGCTCAAGAACGTCGACGAACTCCGGAAGATTGTCCGAAACTCCTTTGAGGTAGTGACTTACACACCTAATTCGACGCCCGCCTGGGCGGCCGCCCAAGCCAAGTTTAATGGTTTAAAGAAGTCATAAAACCCCTTACTCAACACCCTCCCTTTCCACGTAACAAACATGTCCAACTACAAGTACGTCTCTCACCTCTGGAACGATGCCGAAGCCGCGAAGCTCGATCCGGTCGGCCGTCTGGTCTATCGCTCCAATCAGCTCGGAGCAGACCAGCGCATCACGAACACCGGCGGCGGCAACACGTCCTCCAAGATCGTCGAGAAGGATCCGCTGACCGGCACCGACACCCAGGTCCTCTGGGTCAAGGGCTCTGGCGGCGACCTCCGCACCAGCAATCGCGAGAACTTCTCCTCCCTCTATCAGGACAAGCTCGTCGGCCTCCAGAAGTCCTATGCAGCCCGCGCCGACAAGGGACTGAAGTCCCAGGCCGAAGACGACATGGTCGGCATGTACAATCACGCCACCTTCAACCTGAACCCGCGCGCGTCTTCAATCGACACCCCCCTGCACAGCTTCCTGCCGGGCAAGCACGTCGACCACATGCACCCTAACGCGATCATCTCGATCGCCGCTTCCAAGAATTGCGAAGCCCTCACCAAGGAAATCTTCGCAGGTAAGATGGCCTACGTAAAGTGGATGCGCCCAGGCTTCGAGCTCGGCCTCGCCATGCAGGAAATTTCCCGCAAGCAGCCAGACATCAAAGCCATCATGATGGGCCAGCACGGCTTCATCTCCTGGGCTGACGACGACAAGGCCTGCTATGAACTGACCCTGGCCATGATCGAACAGGCCGGAGCCTATATCGATGCCAAGCATCAAGCCAAGGGCGGCGACGCCAAGGTCTTCGGTGGCGCCCTCTACCAGACCCTTGACACCGAGAAGCGTCACGCGGCCTTTGCCTCCATCCTGCCTTGGCTCCGCGGCCAGGTTTCCAAGGAAAAGCGCTTCATCGGCACTGTTCAGGACGACGAGAAGATTCTCCGTTTCGTTAACTCGAAGGACGCACCGCGTCTCGCCGAGCTCGGCACCTCCTGTCCTGACCACTTCCTCCGCACGAAAATCAAGCCCCTCTACGTGAACTGGAATCCCCAGACCGAAGACGCCGCCGCGCTGAAGACCAAGCTCGCCGCCGCCCTCGAGCAGTACCGCAAGGACTACGCCGCCTACTACAACGCCTGCAAGCGCCCGAACTCCCCGGCGATGCGCGATCCTAACCCGACGGTCGTCCTCATCCCTGGCCTCGGCATGATTGCTTGGGGTAAGGATAAGTCCGAATCCCGCGTCACGGCTGAGTTCTATAACTGCGCCGTCGAAGTCATGCGTGGCGCCGAAGCCATCGACCAATACATCGCCCTGCCTCAGCAGGAAGCCTTCGACATCGAGTACTGGCTACTCGAAGAAGCGAAGTTAAAGCGCATGCCGGCCGAGAAGGAACTCGCTCGCCAGGTCATCATCGTCGTCGGTGCCGGCTCCGGTATCGGCAAGGAGACGGCCCATCGCCTCGTCAAGGAAGGCGCCCACATCGTCTGCGTCGACAAGAACGTCGAGGCGGCCCAGGGCACCGCCAAGGAGATCACCGACAAGCTCGGCTCTGGTATCGGCGTCGCCGGCACTGGCCTCTCCAACTGCGGACCCGCCATCGGTCTCTCGGGCGACATCATGGATCGCTCCTCGATTCGCAAGATGCTCGACCAAGTCGCACTCGCCTACGGCGGCTTCGACTCCATCTGCGTCACCGCCGGCATCTTCGTCTCGCCTGACACCACGGGCCACATCCCAGACGACAAGTGGGCCCTCACTTTCGCACTTAACGTTACCGGCAGCTACCTCGTTGCCGATGAAGCGTTCAAGACCTGGAAGGAACAGGGTCTCCGCGGTAACCTCGTCCTGACCACCAGCGCCAACGCTGCCGTGGCCAAGAAGGGTTCCGTCGCCTACGACACCTCGAAGGCCGCCGCCAACCACCTCGTCCGCGAGATGGCCATGGAGCTTTCGCCCCTCATCCGCGTCAACGGCGTGGCCCCGGCCACCGTCGTGCAGGGTTCGGCGATGTTCCCGCGCGACCGAGTGATCGCCTCGCTTGCGAAGTACAACATTCCCTACACCGATGATGAGGCGACCGATTCGCTGACCACGAAGCTCTCCCGCTTCTACGCCGATCGCACCCTGACGAAGAACCCCATCACCCCCGCCGACCAGGCCGAAGCCTACTTCCTTCTCGTGACTAATCGCCTCAGCAAGACGACCGGACAGGTCATCACCGTCGACGGCGGCCTCCACGAAGCGTTCCTGCGCTGATCCCGTGCGCGTCTCCCTCTTCGTCCCTTGCTTCGTCGACCAGCTGCCCCCCCAGGTAGGCTTGGCGACAGACAAGGTATTGAAGCGCATCGGTGCCCACGGACAAAAGGAACTCTATCTGGTGCTCATCGGTTAAATCGATGCACCTCGCTCCCGCCTTCGCCTTGTTCGTCGCTTCATTCGTCGCACTCAGCGCCGAGGTGAAGCCGTTCAAGTGGTCTGGTGACCTTAACGTGCCGGACCCTACTTCGGTCACGGTGGATGAGGCCGGCAACGTCTACGTAGCCTCGACAACGCGACGAAAGGCCGCTGACCTAGATATCCGCGAACACTCCGTCTGGGTGCCGGACGACGTCGGCCTGACCTCCCCTGCCGAAAAGTTTGCCTTGTACCAACGCGATCTTGCGCCCGGAAAACTGAAATCTCCGCGCGGGGGCCTCAAGGACCACAACAAGGACGGCGCAATCGACTGGAAGGATCTCACCTTCCACAAGGAGGCCATCTACAAGCTCAGCGACACGAATCATGACGGCGTCGCCGACAAGATGACGCTCTTCGCCGAGGGCTTCAACTCCCCGGTCTCGGGTATCGCCGCGGGTGTCCTCTATTTCGATGGCTGGGTCTACGTGACCGCCATCCCTGACGTCTGGCGCCTCAAGGACACCGACGGAGATGGTGTCGCCGACGTGAAAGAACTCGTCGCAACTGGTTTCGGCTGCCACATCGCCTATGCCGGTCACGACATGCACGGCCTGCGCCTCGGCCCAGACGGCCGCATTTATTGGACCGTAGGAGACAAGGGTAGCAACGTCACCAGCAAGGAAGGCCGAAATTTCTACTTCCCTCATAGCGGAGCCGTATTGCGTTGCGAACCCGATGGGGCGAACTTCGAAGTCTACGCCCACGGCATCCGCAACACCCAGGAGATTGCCTTCGACGACTTCGGCAACGTCATCGGCGTAGATAACGATGGCGACCAGCCGAAGGAACGCGAGCGCCTGACATACCTCCTCGAGGGTTCCGATTCCGGCTGGCGCAATCAGCATCAATACCAGAAGACCGAAAGCCGCTGGATGAAAGAGAACATGTGGTTGCCGAAAGGCGCCGCCGACCAACCTCTCTTCATCACCCCGCCAATCGCCAATTATTCGGACGGTCCCGCCGGCTTCCTGCACGAGCCTGGCCACGCCCTCGATGGCGACCTTCGCGGACGCTTCTTTCTCGATCAGTTCCCCAAGGGCAAGATGGACGCTTTCACCCTCGAGCCTGATCTCGACGGGTTCAAACAGACCAACCTCGCCGTCGTGAGCAGCGGTATCATGGGCATCGGCATGGCCTGGGGTACCGACGGAAAGGCCTACTTTGCCGACTGGATCGGTGGCTATCCGCTCGATGGCAAAGGCGCCATCTGGCGCTTCGATGTAGCACCGAACATCGACAAGACCTCGGAGCAGTTCCTCTCCAAGCCCTTCTCCGTCGCCATCCCGAAGGATGAGCTGCTCACCCTGCTCGGTCACCGTGACCAGCGCGTCCGCGTGAACGCCTCGATCCGATTGGATCGGCTTGGCGCCTGGAATGAGATGCTCGAACTCGCCCTGAAACCTTCGTCTCCCCGCTTCGCGCGCATCCATGCGATCTGGGGTTACGGCATGGGCGTCCGTCACGGCAAGGTTGCCGACGTGACCGCGTCATTAGCCTTGCTCGACGACGCCGATAGCGAGATCCGCGTGCAAGCGCTGAAGATATTGAGCGAAGCCAAGCCGTCGGCGGCGATCGCCAGCAAGGTCGCCGATCAGCTCCTAGAAGCCAATCTTCGTGTCCGCACCCAAGCCAGCATCACGCTCGGCAAGAACTGTTACCACGCACTTATTGGCGCTTTTCTCCGCGACGCCGAGGCCGATCTCCGCATGCCTTGGCTACGCCATGGCCTCGTCAGCGGACTGGCCGGCACTCAATCCGCCGAGGACCTGCTGTTCTTCGCCCAGAAGAAGACCGGCGCTGAGGCCGTCTTCGCCACGCTCGCGCTTGCCCGCCAAAAGTCACCCTTGCTCGGTAAACTCCTCCAGCATGCCAACCCAAACGTTGTCACCGAAGCCGCTCGCGTGATTCACGACGACGAAGGCATCCCTGCCGCCGCCGGTGCCCTGGCCGAATCCTTCGGAAAGGTTGACCTGCCGTTCCATGCGGCCCGCCGTGCCTTGAATGCCAATCTGCGTCAGGGAGACGAGCCTGCGCTCTCCCGACTCCTCACGTGGACGCTGACGCAACCTGAAGGCACCTCTCTTCGCAGCGATGCCTTGAAGGCCATGCTGGCCTTCGACCAGCCTCCGGTCCTCGACCTCGTCGACGGTACCGCCAAGAAATATCCGGCCCGCGACAAGGCCACGATCGCCCGCGTCCTGCGGACCCGTCAGGCGGACCTCCTGACAATCCAGAAACCCGACGAACGCGCCGCGGTGCTCGAACTAATGGTGAAGTATGAATTGGACCTCCCCTTCCCGATCCTACTCGCGCTGGCGGAAGACCTTAAGGCGGCCCCCAGCGTCCGCCTGCAGACCTTACGCCTGCTTGGCCGTAAGACCGACGAGCCTCAGGCCGTCGTCCGTACTCTCCGCTCCGCGGCCGGCGAAGGTAACCCTTCTGAAGTCCGCATCGAAGCGGTCGGCCAGCTTTTCATCCGCGATACCAGCGTCGCCATGGAGATCGCCCGTCTCATCATCGACTCCAAGTCGGCTAAAATCCCTGAGAAGCAGGCCGTTGTCGCCGCGCTCCGCGGACGCACCGACGCCGTCTCGCTCAAGCTGCTCCAGGAACTTGTCGACCGTCTTGCGAGCCGCAAACTCGACGCCGGCCTCAAACTCGACGTCTTCGACCTAGCCAAGGAGTCGGGCGACGCCGGCGTCGCCGGCGCGCTGAAGAAGTACCTTAACCCGGGAACGAAGGCCGGCCTCAAGATGGCCAGTCCGGAAGTTCCGTATGAGCTGCTCACCGACGGCGGCGACGCCACGCGCGGCAAGGCCCTCATAAACGGCCATCTCGGCGCGAATTGCATCGCGTGCCATCGCGTCGACTCCGATGAGGGCAGCGAAGTCGGCCCCATCCTTCGTCAGATCGGAGGCCAACGCACCAAGGATGAAATCGCCGAGTCGCTCGTCGAGCCGTCCGCCAAGATCGTGCAAGGCTTCGGGATCGAGACCATCATCCTCAAAGATGGCACGACGATTGTGGGTAGTGTCATCAAAGATAGCGCCAAGACTCTTGATTTCAAACTCGCCGACGGGAAGAGCCGGAAGATTGCCGTAGCGGCCATCGACAAGCGCACCCCTCCGGTCTCCGTGATGCCGCCCATGCTGGGCATCCTCACCCCAGAGGAAATCCGCGACGTCGTAGCCTACCTGTCCGGATTGAAGCCGAAGGCGGCAAAGTCTACTAAAACAAAGAAATAGGGTCTGAGGGGTTGAGTCCAACGGCGGTTGGCCTGAAATAGTCCCATGCTGCTTCGCCTCCTGCTGCTCACCCCGCTGCTGGCTTTCGCCCAATCTTCCCCTATCGCGGATTGGCAGAAGCAGTATGACGCGTGGTACTGGCCGGCCCAGATGTCCCGGCCGGAGAACGTCCGCTGGTCTGATTCGGGTCGTTTGATGGTCTACTCGTGGAAAGAGAATGGGGGTCTAACCTGGAAACTGGTCGATTGCGTGACGGGCCAGATACGTCCGGCGTTCGATCACGAGAAAATGGCGACAGCCTTGACCGAACTCACTAAGAACAAAGTGACAGCAAAGAAGTGGCCCTTCACCCGAGTCATTGCACTGGACGACGGACGCGTGCGTCTCGAATCCGACACCGAAGCCTGGGTCGTCGAAGCCAATCAAAGACTTACCCCATCGCAACCGGGCAAGAAGACCGACGCCGCGACGCCTGAGAAATCCAGCAAAGGTCCCGGCGAATCCAAGCGCCTGTCGTCGTCGAAGGTTCGCGCCGAATCTCCGACCGGCGAACACAAGGTGGAACTCCGCGGCGGTAACGTCGTCCTGATCGACCTGAAGAAAGCCAACACCGAGACCCGGCTCACCCAAGACGGCATCGAGGGCAAGGACGGCTGGGTCGGCCCGGTCAGCTGGTCGCCCGATGGTAGGCATTTCGCCCTCTGGCGCGAACGCACGGTGCCGGTTCGCCAATACCTTGTCACGGATTCGGTGAAGCAGACCAAGAAGCCGATGTCCTACGACAAGCCAGGAGACGATCGCACGGAACGCATTCCTTGGGTCTTCTCGGTCGACGGAAAATCTTCTGGCCGCCCATCGACGGACGTACTTCCGCTGTCACATACGACCGACCGTCTCGATTGGTCGGCCGACTCGAAGCGCCTGCTTTCCGAATTCATCAAGCGGGGCTTCACTGGACACGGCATCATCGAATTTGACATCGATCGTCGTTCTTGGCGCCGTCTGTACACCGAAGAAGACCCCAAGTTTGTCCACTCCTACGCGACTCGCTATCGCTACGACCTCAACGAAGGTCGGACGCTCTGGCTTTCGGAACGCAGCGGCTGGCTGCACCTCTACTCGGTCGATCTGAAGTCAGGAAAGACCTTAGAAGCCGTCACCGCAGGCGCCTGGGTGATGAAGGAAGTCATCAAGGTGGACGATAAGGCCGGCTCCGTTACTTTCTTCGCCCTCGGACGCGTCGCTGGCGAGAATCCTTATCACCAACATATCTGCAGGGTCGGCCCGGGCCGCAGCTTCGTCGACCTGACCCCTTCCGACGGTCATCACGAAGCGACCTTCTCTCCCGATCGCCGCACGCTGATTGACGCTTCCTCTCGCGTCGACCAGGCCCCCACCTACGTACTCCGCAGCGGCCTCGACGGTCGTTCCATCGCCACCTTGGGGTCAGGCGACCTTGCGCCGCTCAAGAAGGCTGGCTGGACGCCCGCCATACCCTTCGTTGCCAAGGACCGTGACGGTAAGACCGATATCTGGGGCGTCGTGACACGCCCTTACCCCTTCGACCCCAAGAAGAAGTATCCCGTCATCGAGAACATCTACGCCGGCCCGCACAGCTCCTTTGCCCCACATTCCTTTAACTGGTGGAATCGTAACCACCGTGAGCTATCCATGCTCGGGTTCTACGTCGTCCAGTTGGACGGACGTGGCACCAGCAACCGCGGTAAAGAATTCCATCAGGTCAGCTGGCGTAACCTCAAGGATGGTGGCTTCCCGGACCGCATCGCCTGGATGAAGGCCCTCGCCAAGACTGAGCCCAACATGGACCTCTCGCGCGTCGGTATCTACGGCGGTTCCGCTGGAGGGCAGAACACCGCGCATGCCATGCTGCTGCACGGCGACTTCTACAAGGCCGGCGCCGCCGACTGCGGCTGTTATGATAATCGAATCGATAAGCTCTGGTGGAACGAACAGTGGCTGGGCTACCCCATCGGCCCTTGGTACGAAGAGAACTCCTGCGCCCATTACGCTGCTAACCTGAAGGGACGCCTCTTCCTTTCCGTCGGCGAATCGGATACGAACGTCGACGTGAAGTGCAGCTATGACTTCCGCGACGCGTTGATCGCTGCCGGCAAGAAGGACCAGTTCGAGTTCCACATCGTACCCGGAGCCAACCATGGGGCCGGAGAGTCGAACGAGATGCGCGAAAAGCGCGCCCGCTTCTTCGAATCCGCCCTCGGCAAGCCCCTCCCCCTCTGAATATGACCACCTCTGCTCCTGGCCTGATCGAACTCAGGCTCAACAACGTTGGTCAGTTGTTCAACACCATGGACCCCTCGCCCTTCCATGAGCGTGATCTGGACCATGATGCCGAAGAATTCATCCTGAGCTGGGCGCGTGAACATGAAAGGGACTCAGACCTCCGCATTCGGGTCGTACTTCGCCAGCCGGAAGACGCCGAAGCGGCCAAGCTGGTCAAAGAGTCGATCCAGCATTATTTCGAATACCGCGCCCGCATCGCTCGTCGTGACCTCGGCGATCTCTTCCGCGAAGGCCGGACCGCGATGCTCATAGGCCTACTCTTCTTGGCGGCCACCCTAGTCCTGCGCGACCTCATCGCCACGGGCCATCGCCTATCCGACTTCATCCGCGAAGGCCTGACCATCTGCGGGTGGGTCGGCCTCTGGAAGCCTATCGACATCCACCTCTACCGCTGGTGGCCGCTGCAGGCCCACGGGAGGCTCTTATCGAGGCTTTCCCGTTGTCCGGTAGAAGTGGTCTTTGAGGCCTAAAGACGGGGCTTCCCTGCGCTTATGGCCGGGGTAAGTAACTGGGATATAACGAATTTTTTACGATGAGGCATTGACTGAGGCCCCCCCCGGCCCCAATCCAAACCTTTCGCATGCAGAATTTCGCGAGCCAGTGCCTGGACCAGACCAAGGCCCTCCTCAAACTCAACTTCAATTCCCTTTCAGCCGATGGCACTGTCGTGCCGGTCGCCGGGGAAGTTTCACGCGCCGATGAGCCCGGCCACGCCGCCCTCGCCTTCGGGGAATACTTCCGCGCCACCGGGGAACTGCACCTAGACCGCCAGAACATCGCCGAGATCGTCGCCCGAACGATCACCGCTCAGGTCCGCATCAGCAAGGGATCTGACAACGGCATGGCCTTCGCCTGCCTCGGACTCCTCGCCTTCGGTCCGACCCGCGAGCGCAACCCGGTCTGGGAAATCCTCGATGAAGCCACGCGGGCCCTCATCGACGAACGCCTCGCCATCGAGAACGACCACCACGACCACGTCCAGGCCTTCGACATCGCCAAGGCCGTCTGCCGTTTCTCCTTCGGTCTGACCAAGAAAGACGAGACCGGTCCGCTGGTCGATCGCTTCATGGATCGCATCGCCGCCGCTTCCACGGGCGGATTCCAGGACGAAGCCTCCAAGGCCGCGAACCCTGACAACTTCGGCGGAGCCTTCGACCTCTATGGCGTCGTCTCGCTGATCTTCATCCGTCAATCCCTCCAGCTGCACGCCAATATCCAGCTCCGCGATTCCAAGCTGCCGAAGCTGCGCGCGCTGGCCGAGAAATATATCCGCGTCATTATGGACACCGTCCGGGAAGACGGCTTGGGCTGGTCTTACGGTCGCGGCATTGGCGCCTACGGCCAGATGCATTGCATCACCCTCCTCCTCCAGGCCCTGCGCGACCGCTGGGTGCCGGTCGACAAAGAGCAGCTTGCCCGCGACCTCGTCCGCCGTCTCTACGCCAACTTCTTCACGACGTTCTTCGACGCCGAACACGGCCTGATCATCGTCCGCGACGCCGAACGTGACACCATCCCGGGCCACACGACCCGCATGGCCAACTTCGACGCCGCCCGCTACCTCTCGCAGTGGTCGCGCCTCGCCAAGACCATCGGCGGTACGATGGACGTCGTCAAACCTGCCAGCCGTCTCCCGGTCTGCCGCTTCTTCTCCTTCGACAAGTCTCCGCGCAAGGAACAAGGCCTGCTCTCCTATCAAGATCCCGCTTCCGGCCTGCACATCATCCTGCCGTTGGTTTCTTCCGGCACGCATCGCTTCTCCGACTCCCTAGCCTTCCCGCACATGCCGGGCGTCTTCGATTGGCCGTCGAACCAGCAGACCAGCCCGTTCATCCCTGAGTTCACCATCGCCGGCAAGGTCTACACACCTTCCTTCTACGGCAAGAACGCCCAGGTCGCCATGGGTACCAAGGCCGGCACCTACCACTTCCGCTACGACCAGCCTGACCTGATCGACCGCGACGAGAAGATTTCCACGAACGTCGCTTCTCTGAAGGTCGACTGGGAGTTCAACGGCGGCCGCATCGTCGCCCGCTACATCCTGACTGCCAAGTCTGCCGTCATGCTGGACGAATTCCGACTCGTCCTCCCGATTGCCACGACGCATTCGCGCATGACTCCAGGTAACGCCCTGGTGCTCGGCGCAGAATCCCATCGCTGTGAAGTGATCAAGGACGACTTCCACTCCACCTGGGCTGAGACCAAGGTCGTGAGCGAAAACGCCAAGCACCGCACCTGCTGGGGCAAGGTCCACTTCTACCAGACCCTCCAGCGAGACAAGTCGATGCCCCTACGCGCCGGCATGACCTACGCCTTCGAAATCGCCTACCAGCCCCACGTCGTGCGGGCCGGGGACGCGGTCTGAGGTCGGTTTCCACACCGGTCGAGCCTTCGGGGTTGTCCTAGGCCGTTTCCGTGCCCTATTCCTAGGGTACCTTTTCATGCCTAGTTCGTTCTACATCACCACGGCCATCGACTACGCCAACGGCTCGCCGCACCTCGGCCATGCCTATGAGAAAGTCCTCTCCGATGTGATCTCCCGCCACATGCGCATGAGCGGCCGTAAGGTGCACTTCCTCACCGGCCTGGATGAACATGGCCAGAAGGTCCAGCAGACCGCCCTCAAGCGCGGTGTTGAACCCCAGGTCCTCGTCGATGAAATCGCCGCGGTCTTCAAGGGCATGCTCGGCGACCTGAACATCTCGCACGACGATTATATCCGCACGACCGAGCCGCGCCACAAGAAGGTCGTGCAGCAATTCCTGCAGCAGCTCTTCGACCAAGGCCTGATCTACAAGGGGCAAAAGACCGACTGGTATTCCACCCGCCAGGAGCAGTTCCTGACCGACAAGGATCGCGACCCCGACGGATCCTGGCCCGAGATTTACGGCGAAGTCACCCAGACGACCGAAGAGAACTACTATTTCAAGCTTTCGCAGTTTCAGCCATGGCTCGTCGAACACATCAAGTCCCACCCCGACTTCATCACGCCGCGCTTCCGCCAGAACCAGGTCCTCGAGTTCCTCAAGGAGCCGATGAACGACCTCTGTATCTCGCGTCCGAAGTCCCGCCTCACCTGGGGCATCGAGCTCCCGTTCGACACTTCCTTCGTCACCTACGTCTGGTTCGATGCGCTGACCAATTACTACTCCGCCGTCGCCGATAAGGGACTTTGGCCCGCCGACGTGCATGTCATCGGTAAGGACATCCTGTCGCCGCCCCACGCCGTCTACTGGCCCTGCATGCTTCAGGCCCTCGGCATCGAGCCCCCGCGCCAGCTGCTCGTCCACGGTTGGTGGACGGTCAATAACCAGAAAGCTTCCAAGAGCTCCGGCAACGCGACCAACACCCTCGGTTTCGCCGCCTCGCATGGTGCCGATGCGTTCCGGTACTACCTCTGCCGAGAGATGGTCGTCGGACAGGACGCCGATTTCTCTACGACGACTTTCGAAAACCGCTATAAGGCCGACCTCGGCAATAATCTCGGCAACCTCGTCAACCGACTCCTCAACATGGTCGGTCGTAATTATGCCGGACTGATCCCCGCCGCCGCGGCCGACGAAGATCTCGAAAAGAACCTCCGCCAGCTCTGGAGCGATTCGATCAAGAAGTACGGCGAATCGTTCGCCGAATACCAGGTCAGCCACGCGCTCGAAGCCCTCTGGGTCTTCATCAGCGCCATGAACGCCTACATCGAAGCACGCGCGCCTTGGAAACTCGCCAAGTCCACCGATGCCGCGGACCGCGCCCGTCTGGACTCCTGCCTTGCGCACGTCGCCGAAGGATTGCGCCTCGTCGGCACGATCCTAACCCCGGTAATGCCCGCAACCTGCGACAAGCTACTGACGAACATCGGCCGCCCGGTCGCCACGCATTTCGATGGCCAGCTCAGCTGGTCCGCCGCTTGCACGGGCTCACAGGTCGCCGAAAAGTGCATCCTTTTCCCGCCGATCGAGGTTCCGACCGAAACTCCTTCGGCCTGATTGGACAATTTCCGCGGAGACCTTACCTTCACCTCCGTGGATTCCGTCAAGACCATCGACGAGGCTGTCTTGCTGGCTGACGCTGAAAAGCGTGCCGCAGGCGAAGGCTTCGTCAGTTATACCTTCCCGGCGCCCGAACTCGATCCGCTCGCGGTCCTCGAGACTTTGGACGAACCCGCACCCCGTGGCTACTTTGAGAATCCGTCTCGCAAACGTTCGCACGCGGCTGGGTCGCCGTTGCGCCAATGGGCCGGTCGTGGCGATGAACGTTTCCTCAAGGCCGACCGCTGGCTGCGCGAGTTAGACGCCAGCCTGACCTGCGTCGGACCACGTCCTCGTATCATCGCGACCTTCCCCTTCTACCCCGGTAATGTGACCGACGGGGCAGAGGCCAAACTCTTCCTCCCAGGCTGGCAGGTAGTCAGCGAAGAAGGCCTGACGACCGTCACCCTTTGCGAACCAGCCGGACCTGGCTGCGCCGCACGTCTAGGTATCCGGGCCGAAAGCTTCCGCAAGTTCAGCTACCGCTCCAATCCGCCACCTCCCCGGGCGCCGGTCCCAACCGTGCTTTCCGAAGTCGGCGGATCCTGGTTCCCGTCTGCGGTCGTCCGCGCGACCGAACTCATCAAAGAAGGCTCTTTCGAGAAGATCGTGCTTTCGCGTGCCTTCGACTGGCGCCGAGCTGAACCCTTCAGTATCTACGCGACGTTGCACCGCTTGCGTCGCGGCAACCCGCCTTGCCACACGTTCCTCGTCGACGAGGCCGAAGGCGCCTTGGTCGGGGCCACGCCTGAGACGCTACTTTCCCTGTTCGACGGTGCCGTCCGCTCGGAATCGGTGGCTGGCACGACCCGTCGTGGTGAATCCGCTTCCGAAGATGCCAGCCTGGCCGAAGCCTTGCTCACGAGCGAAAAAGATCTCCGCGAACACAGCGCCGTCACGGCCTCGATCCTTCGTCGCCTGCGCATGGTGGGCGTTCTTGCCGCGACCTCGCGTAACGCGGAACTGCTTCGCCTCGGCAATGTGATGCACCTGCGCACTCCGATTGAAGGCACCATGCCGGCCGACCGTCGCTTCCTGGAAGTTGCCGGCGAACTTCACCCCACTCCGGCCGTCGGCGGCAAGCCGCGCGCCCTGGCTCTCCCTTTCATCCCAGGATTCGAACCCCACCAGCGCGGCCTCTATACCGGAGCCGTCGGCTGGGTGTGTTCGGATGGCTCCTCCGGCAAGCTCTTCGTGGCCCTGCGTTGCGCCCGTATCAAAGGCTCCGAAGCCCGTGCCTTCGCTGGCGCCGGCATCGTGGCCGGCTCGGATCCCGAGGCCGAGTCGACCGAAACCGAGATGAAGCTCCGCACGATCCTTGAGGCACTCATCTGAGGATGAAGGTCGTCCTCCAGCGCGTGCTTTCGGCGTCCGTGTCCGTAGACGGAAACATCACGGGGACCATCGGGCCGGGCTATCTTCTGCTCGTCGGCCTTGCTGCAGGCGACGATGAAGCCACCGTCCGACGACTGGCTGCGGACGTCTCCAAGGCGCGCCTGATGTCTGACACCCATGGCAAGATGGGCGTCAACCTGCGTGACGCGAGCGGGCAGGCCTTGGCCGTGAGCCAATTCACTTTGCTGGCTGATTTCTCGAAAGGTAACCGGCCTTCCTTCAATGGCGCCGCCAAGCCAGAAATCGCCAAACCGCTCTTCGACCTCTTTGTCCAAGAACTTTCCGCACTCCTCGGACAGCCCGTGCCCACGGGGGTCTTCGGTGCCGACATGCGGGTGGAACTGGTGAACGACGGCCCGGTGACGGTCGTGCTCGAATAGTTTAGGCTTAACCTCCCGCCCAGCCATCCCTACCCCTGAGGTCCGCCCATGCTTTCCGTCCGCATCATCCCTTGTCTCGACGTCCACGGCGGCCGCGTGGTCAAAGGCGTCAAGTTCGAGGAACTGCGCGACGCCGGCGACCCTGTCGCCGTGGCGGCAGCTTACGAGAAACAAGGCGCCGATGAGCTGGTCTTCCTTGATATCACCGCTTCCAGCGACGAGCGCCGTACCATGGTCGACGTCGTCGAACGTACGGCTGACCAGGTCTTCATGCCGCTGACGGTCGGCGGTGGTCTTCGTTCCGTCGAAGACATCCGCACGATGCTGAATGCCGGCGCAGACAAGGTCTCGCTCAATACTTCCGCAATCAAGGATCCTAACCTTGTACTCGAGGCTGCCCGCAAATTCGGTAGCCAGTGCATCGTCGTCGCCATCGACGCCAAGAATGTCGGCCCAGGCAAATGGGAAGTCTTTACCCATGGTGGCCGTAATGCCACCGGCCTCGATGCGATTGAATGGGCCCGTAAGGCACACTCCCTTGGCGCCGGCGAAATCCTCCTGACCAGCATGGATCGTGACGGCACCGCCGCCGGCTACGATATCCCTCTCAATCTCGCTGTCTCCTCGGCCGTCGAAGTCCCCGTCATCGCCTCAGGCGGCGCCGGTAACCTCGACCATATGGCCGACGTCCTAAAGCAAGGCGGAGCCAGCGCGGTCCTCGCCGCCAGCATTTTTCACTTCGGTACCTATACCGTCCGCCAGGCCAAGGAGCACCTTCGTGCCGCCGGCCTGCCGGTCAGACTTTAAGCGACGGTCGGCGGGACAGCCTTCGGCATCACCAGGATCTTGTCCAGGCGATGTCCGTCCATGTCCACTACCTCAAAGATGTGACCGAGTGCCTCGACCCGGTCGCCTTCGGTCGGAATCCGGCCAAGGGTACGCATGATAAAGCCGGAGATTGCGGTGAAGCGGCCCGAACCTTCGCCCGGGAAACGACCGACGATGCCGGTAGCTTCGCGAAAATCATCCAACGATACGACCGCATCTACGATCCAGCTCCCGTCTTCGCGGCGCCGAATCGGCTTGGGCTGGGCGATGGGTGAACCTTCGTTCGGGAGCTCACCGACGACGGATTCAAGGACGTCATTCAGGGAGACGACACCGCGGACCCGGCCGAACTCGTCCGTGACCAAGGCGATATGGATCTTATCCTTGCGGAACATCTCCAGTAGTTGCGTGCCGGTGCAGCTCGTCGGTATGGTCGGAGGTTCGGTGAGCAGGTCCTTGATCGAGGCGGTACCGACGAGGGAAAGATTAGCCCAGAGACGCTTGACGGAGACGACGCCAAGGGGACGGTCGGGCGACCCGCGGTAAACGGGGAACCAAGTATGGCCGGAAGCCACGACTTTACGCCAATTGACCTCATCGGAGTCATCAAGGTTAAGCCAGACGACCCGATTGCTCGGCGTCATCAGACGCTCGGCGGTCACAAGATCCAAGGATAAGGCGCCGTGCACCATGCGATGTTCCGCCGCATGAAGCACGCCGGAAGCCATGCCTTGATCGACCATCATGCGCAGTTCGTCTTCGGACATCGTGTCTTCGGGCTTACGCTTACGGCCGAAGAGACGCAGGATGATATCGGCGAAGAAACCGAGCGTACTGACCAACGGCGAAGCCAGGAACGAGACCGCAATCATCGGGCGGGACAGCATTACCGCCAAGCCTTCCGGGTTCGAGAGGCCGAGCCGCTTGGGCACGATTTCAGCCAAGACGATGGTCAACGAACCGATCACGAAAGAAACACCAGTGCGCGAGATGACGTCCGCGTTGTCATGCAGCCACGCCCACGAACTCGCCTCCAGGAGTGGCTTCAGCTTCACGGCGACCGGAGCCCCGCCGAAGGTCGCGGCAATAATGCTGCCGAAAGTCAGGCCGACCTGAACAGTCGAAAGGAACTTCGAGGGGTTGGCCAGGAGCTCCAAGGCGGCCTTCGCGCCCTTGCTACCATCTTCGGCCAGACGGGTCAGACGACGACGGTTGGAGGAGACCAAGGCCATTTCCGAAAGCTCGAAAATACCGATGGTGGCCCAGCAGGCTAATATCACGAACAATTCCACGAAAACAGGCCTAGGGTCGGCGGGACTAGCAGTCAAATCCGCTTGTTCACATCCTCCCTCCCCCTACGGTCTAACCCTGAATGGCCACCCATTTCGAGGCAATCATCGTAGGTAGCGGCATTGGCGGACTGAGTTTCGCGCTCAACCTCGCTCAGCGCGGCCATTCCGTCGCCATCGTGACGAAGAAGACGAGCTCGGAATCGAACACGAACTGGGCCCAAGGTGGCATCGCCTGCGTCACCGATAAGACGGACGACTTCCAGAGCCACGTCAAAGACACCCTGACGGCCGGCGACGGTCTCTGCGATCTGGAGGCGGTGACGCACATCATCGAATCAGGACCTGCTCGTGTCGCCGAACTCATCGCCTGGGGCGTCGAATTCGAAAACGGTACCGACGGACGACCTGACCTCGGTCGCGAAGGCGGACATTCCAAGCGCCGTATCCTGCACGCCCGTGACATGACCGGACGCGCCATCGAATCCGCCCTCCTCCGTGCTATCGCCCGTTCGCCCAAGGTCGTGATGCTCGAGCACCACCTCGCGATCGACCTCATCACTCGAGCCAAGCTCGGTACCTGCCCGATTGGTTCCCCCGCAGACCGTGTCCTCGGCCTCCACGTGCTCAACACGAAGGCTGGACGCGTTGAAACGCTTTCCGCTGATGCTGTCGTCCTCGCTACCGGCGGCACCGGTCAGGTCTACCAGTTCACGACGAATCCCGACATCGCCACCGGCGACGGTATCGCGATGGCTTACCGTGCCGGCGCCGAAGTGCGTGACATGGAGATGGTCCAGTTCCATCCGACGGCGCTTAAAGCTCCGGACGGCAGCCGAGCTCTCATCTCCGAAGCCGTGCGCGGCGAAGGCGCCATCCTGCGGGACCTTTCCCAGCGAGCGTTCATGAAGGACTTCCACCCCTTGGGCGACCTTGCTCCGCGAGACATCGTTGCCCGGGCGATTGATTCGGTGATGAAGCGCGATGGCGCCCCGCACGTCCTGCTCGACGCTACCCAGGTAGCCAAAGGCCACTTCGCCGAACGTTTCCCGCATATCTACGCCACCTGCCTCAAGGCCGGCTTCGACCTCACCAAGGAGCCCGCTCCAGTGGTTCCCGCCGCGCACTACCTGTGCGGCGGCGTCGCCACTGACCTGCGAGGCCAGACCTCCCTCCCTGGCCTTTTCGCTGTCGGCGAAGTCGCGTGCACTGGACTGCATGGTGCCAATCGTCTGGCCTCCAATTCCCTCCTCGAAGCGGTCGTGCTGGCCCACGATGGCGCCGCCGCGGCCCACGATGAGATCAGCGCCAAACGTGACACCTCGACTCCGCTACCCGCGTGGATCGACGGATCGGCCGGCGATCCGGACGAACGCGTGGTGCTTACCCACAATTGGGACGAGCTCCGCCGCACCATGTGGGACTATGTCGGCATCGTCCGCTCCACCAAGCGACTCCAACGCGCCCGCACGCGCATCGGCACCCTATCCGACGAAGTCCGGGAATATTACTGGAACTTCCGCGTCGAGCCGCGCCTGCTGGAACTGCGCAATCTGATTCAGGTGGCAGAACTCATCATCGACTGCGCGCTCCAACGTCGCGAAAGCCGCGGCCTGCACTTCACCCTCGATTACCCGTCGAAGCTCGCCGAAGCGCGTCACACGTCGGTTCGTCGCCCCCAAGGCCGCCCATGAAGATCGCCATCGTCGGCACCGGTGCCATCGGAGGTTGGTATGCCGGCTTGCTCGCTGAAGCCGGACATGAAGTCCATTGCCTCGCCCGTAGTGATTTTGAAGTTATCCAATCGCACGGACTCACCATCCGGAACAAAGGCTCGGAACGCTTGGTCCGCGTCGCCTCGGCCACACGCGACGCCACGACCATCGGCCCGTGCGACCTCGTCGTCGTCACGATTAAATCCACCTCTAACAAGGCGCTCCCGGCGCTCGTCACCCCGCTGCTCGGCCCGTCCACGGTCGTCGTGACCCTTCAAAACGGCATGGGCAACGTTGAGGCGCTCGCCCAGCTGCTTCCTGTTGAGCGCGTCGTCGCCGGACTGTGCTTCGTCTGTATCAATCGTCTCGCCCCGGCCGTGATCGATACGACGCTCGCAGGCTATGTGCGGATGGCCGCCGCCACCGGCCCCATCAACCCGGCCGTCGAAACCGCCGTGGCTACTTTTGCGGGAGCCGGCGTGGATTGTCAGGCGGAGGCCTCCCTGGAATCAGTCCTCTGGAAGAAGCTCTGCTGGAACATCCCCTTCAACGGCCTCTCCATCGCCGGGGGAAGCATCACGACCGACCTTATCCTCGCCGACCCAGCGCTCAACGAGCGCGCCTTCCTGCTGATGAAAGAAGTGCAGGCTGCTGCCGTCGCACGTGGCCATGGCTTCGAAGACACTCACATCAAACGTCAGTTCGTAGTCACGGTCGGCATGGGTCCCTATCGTCCCTCTAGCCTCATCGATTTCGTCGAAGGACGCGACGTCGAGGTGGAAGGAATCTGGGGCGAACCGCTCCGACGTGGCCTCGCCGCCGGCGTAAAGATGCCCGAGACCGAGAAGCTGGTCGCCGAGATCAAAGCCCGCCTCGCGGCCCGCGGTTAATCTCGGCTCAACGCGTGATCGCTCCAAGCTTCGTACGGACGAGGTCGGCGATCCCCTCGTTGGACAGGAATCCAGCCGTCATATCGGCAACGACATCGGCGGAGAGAAGTAACGTACCGTCGCGGCCTACCAAAATCATGCGAAGCGACACCCTGCCGTCTGGCGTCCCAGCGGACGAGGGTCGGGCGCTCCAGGTCGCACGCAAAAAGGCGTCGGCGGCGGATGGCTCCATGGCGACGACAAAGCCGCGGTTTGTCAGGACCCGCACGGAAGTGTCGTGAATGATGGCAGAGTATTGGGCCAAAACAGGCATAGGGGCACCGACAGCCTCCTCAACATAGATGCTTCGGACGCGCCGCGCCCCCGGGGGGTCGACGGCACAACCGCCGAGACCCAGCAAAAGGCAGCCCAGGAAGCTTAGGATGGCCAGCCGCGGACGGTGCATAACTTGTTTATTAACCGTTCTCGCTCCGGGACAAGCGGGGATATGATGGGACCTGTTGACCTTTGAGGTTAGCACCTCTCCCCTTCACGCAATGGCCCGAGTCCAAGCCGTCACCTTCGACCTAGCAGGCACCCTGCTCTTCCCGCATCCATCGGTCGGCGCCGTGTATGCGGCTTGCGCGAAACGACATGGGGTCGACGTCGAAGCCGCCGTCCTTGAAGCCTCTTTCCCGCTGGCTTTCAAAGGCGGCCCGAAGAACGCCAAGCCGGAAGTCTTCTGGAAGGAAGTCGTGCAACGTTGTTTCGGCCCGGCCCTCCCGTCCTCCAAGATCGACCTCGTCTTCCGGGAATGCTGGCAAGCCTTTGAGCGTCCGGAATCGTGGCGTCTCGCCCCTGGTTCACTGCAGGCAATCTCCGCCATCCGCTTCCTCGGCGTGAAGGTCGGCGTGCTATCCAATGCCGACGCCCGCATGCGCAAGGTCCTCGATGGTCATGGCCTGACGCGACACCTCGACGGCATCTTCCTATCCGAAGAAACCGGCAATTCAAAGCCCGACGCCAAAGCCTTTGCTCAGGCCGCGCGTGCCTTAGGCGGATCGGTCTCTGGCCTGGTGCATTTCGGAGACAGCCCGACGGAAGACGGCGAAGGCGCACGCGATGCCGGCGCCACCGGCGTGGTCGTCGGCGGTGCGCATGCACCTGACCGCTGCCTCCGTAACGAGAAGATCTCCGAGGCCCCTTACGCGATCCGCGCCCTGCTCACTGAAGGTAAACTCAAGGGGAAGTTCTCGCGGACCGTCCAGAACCTCCTAGCCAACCTCCGCGGCCTACCCGAAGACCGTGGCCGCTCCACCGACCGCGCGATGAAGACAATCGACGATGCCGTGCAGGACGCCTTTAAGAAACTCCGCCTCGATAAACCCGTACCAGAGACCGCCATCGTGGCGCACTGGCTCGAGCTACTTCCGCTCAAGCTGGCCAAACGTTCGGCTCCGCTCCGAGTCCTCGAAGGCGGGAAGCTCGTCGTCCAGTGCGAGAACTCCGTCATTAAGTCGGAGATCCGCTTCCACGAACGGGCGATGCTGGCCAAGATTCGGCTCCTACGTGGCTGCCAGGAAGTCCGTTCGATCAGCTTCGTGAACGCCTGATCAGTTCGACTTCGGCTCGTAGGGCTTCTGGAACACGTCCTTGAAGTCATAGACGTCCTTGAAGTCCTCAAGGTTGTCTTCCGGCGAACGGCCGAAGAGGCCAGTGTCGATAATGTTGAAGACGATGTTGCCGACGTCGGCCGACTTCCGGAGGCCCCAGTTGTGCAGCAAGGGATACGACATGGGACCGTAGGTCTCGATTACGTGCTGACGAAAGCCTTCGAGTAGCTGCGGACCACTGACGTGCCGGTTTGTAGTGCTCTTGCCTTTCTTCGGCTCGCCGTGCGTGAGCTTCTGCGCGAGGTCAAGCCCGAGGCGGACCACGTCATAAGCCTGCGGCTGGTAACGGGGGTCCTTCAGACGGATAATGCGGACAGCTTCGTCGAAATCCATAATCAGAGTTTGGCGAGTTCGGAGAGCAGACGGGCGTTCTGGGCTTCGGTCCCAACGGTCAGGCGGAGCCAGCCCATCATGCCATAACCGCGGAGAGGCCGCACGATGACGCCAGCCTTCTGCAGGGTAGTGAAAGCCTCTTCGGCCTTCGGAATCTGCGCGGCAAGGAAGTTGGCTTTCCCGTCGATGTAAGGGAAGCCGAGCTTCTTCAGGCCGGCGGAAAGCTGGGCGACACCGGCGGCATTCACCTCACGCGTGCGGCGGACGAACGCCTCGTCATCGAGGGCAGCTTCAGCGGCAGCGAGCGCGGGGAGATTCACGTTGAACGGCTGACGGACGCGATTGAGGAGGCCGCAGACCTCGGTCGACCCCATCAGGTAACCGACCCGCAAGCCGGCAAGGCCGTAAGCCTTCGAGAAGGTGCGGGAAAGCACGACCTTCCGTCCGGACTTCATCAGCGGACGGAGATCCGCTGAGGCTTCGAGGTATTCGGTGTAAGCTTCGTCGAGGCAGAAGATCACGTCGTCCGGCAGAGAGGCGGCAAAGGCTAGGATGTCGGCAGGATCATCCGTGCCACCGGTAGGATTGTTAGGGCTGGCCAGGAAGACGATGCGAGTCTTCGGAGTGACCGCGGCGCGCATCGCCTTAAGGTCATGGCGATAACCCGGCATCGGCACTTCGACCGCCGTCGCGCCAAAGAGCATGGTCGCAAGTTTGTAGACGATGAACGCTTGGGAGCCGAAGACCACCTCGTCGCCGGGACGAAGGAAGGCCTGCGCGAGCAAGATCATCACCTCGTTTGATCCGTTACCGATGACGAAGTTACCCGGCTCAAGGGACCATTTCTTAGCGAGCTTCTCACGGAGGAAGGTGCAACCGCCGTCTGGGTAAAGATGGCAGATGTCGAGGGCCTTGCGGGCGGCGGCCAGGCCGAGGGGCGAAGGACCCAGCGGATTCTCGTTCGAAGCCAGCTTGATCACGGCCGCGGGATCGAGGCCGAACTCACGAGCGACTACCTCAATGGGGCGGCCAGCCTCGTAGACGGGCTGGGTGAGAACGGGCCGATTGGCTAGGTCTGAATAGGAAGCCATGAATGAGTCAATCAATGCGACTATTAGCACGTTTGGCAAGCGTGAGCGACCACCCTCCCCGCTTGCCACTGACACCGCCGAGGCTTAAGCGTGCACCATGAAACTCGTCGTCACCGGCGCCTCCGGATTCCTTGGTCGCGAGGTCTGCCTCGCAGCCCTGCGACGCGGACACGAAGTCCTCGCGCTGGGCGGGTCCCGCGCACCGACGATTCCGGGCGTGGCGCAGGCGCGGGCGTTCGACCTTTGCTCCGAGGCAGCCCTCGAAGCCCTTCTGCTCGAGGAGTTCCCCCAGGCCGTGGTGCATTGCGCCGCCCTCCCCACGATCGAAACCTGCTTGGCCGACCCCGCACGTGCCAAAGCGCTCAACTCGGAGGTCCCGAAGAAGCTCGCCCAACTATGCTTCCACCTCGGCGCCAAGCTCGTGCACCTCTCGACCGACACCGTCTTCGACGGAGTCGCTGGCAACTACCAGCCTACCGATCAACCCTCGCCGTTGAATCTCTACGGCGAAACCAAGGCTGCCGCCGAAATCGAAGTCCTTCGCTTTGGCCGTGAGCATGCCGCCGTCCTACGCACGTCACCCATCATCGGCAATTCAGCCGGGGGTGATCGAGGATTACATGAACGACTGTTCGCCTCTTGGAAGGAAGGTAAGCCGACCGTTTTGTTTACCGATGAGATTCGTCAGCCTGTCGAGGTATCCAATCTCGCGGACGTGACCATCGAGCTGTGCGAGCGCAGCAATCTCTCGGGACTCTTCCACTGGGCAGGCACCGAAGCCATGAGCCGACATGAGATCGGCGTCCGGATCGCCCGACATTTCGGACTCAATCCCGACGCCCTTGTACGACCGATCAGCCGAACTGAAGTCCCCTCGGCGGCCGCCCGTCCACGCGACCTCAGCCTGCGCCTGCATCCGTTGGCCGGAAAGCTGCGCACCCAGGCCCAATCCTTCGAGGATCAACTCGCGCAACTACGCGTTCCGCGAGGCTGTGAAGACTGGTACGAGAAAGAGACCGGCCGAAAGGTCGTGCGTCGTCTGGAAAAAGGCATAGACTTCTGAGCATGGACGTTCTTCCGCGCCAAGCCGCCGACGCCGTTGCCAACATGGCGACGGATCTCCTGCTCTTGGAGTCCTACCCTTCGCCCAAGAACGTCCGCTTCCGCGCTTATGCCTGGTCGGAGCCCGCGTTTACTTTTGGCGTGTCGCAGTCCTGGGCTAAATACCGTGAAATCGTCCCAGCCCGCTACCCACTCGTCCGGCGCAGTACTGGCGGTGGCCTGGTTTCGCACTTAGATGACTGGACCTTCGCCTTGGTCATTCCGGACGGGCACCCTCTCTTCAAGGCCGATGCGATGGCCAGCTATGCCGCCGTGCATGAAGCCCTGCTCCAGGCACTCTTGCTTCAAGGCCAGCCGGTAAAGCTCTCCCCGATGCCTGCGGGTACCCGTGACTTCCAGTCGCCCGACGATTGTGCCCGGCGCGCCGAACCCAACGACCTCGTCCGCAGCGATGACGGCCGCAAAGTGGCCGGTGCGGCCCAGAAGCGCACCCGGAGCGGACTGCTGATTGAAGGCTACATCTGGCGACCCTTCCTACCCGACTGCGATTGGGGTCGTTTTGAGAAGGACTTCATCCAGACGCTTAGCGTCGTCCTGCAGAGCCCGGCAGTTTCCGTGCCTGAACCGACCTATCATCAGTTCGACCACGAAGGAACCTGGGCGAAGTTCGCCTCCCGGGACTGGAACGAGCGGATCTAAGCGAAGAGATCGAGTTCTGGACCTGCTTCCTTAGCCTTAGGCTTGGGCGCTACGACCTTCTTGGGCTCCGGAATGGGCGTAGGCACCCCTGCCATCGGTAAGGCCTTGGCGGGCAAGCCTGAGCCAGCCTCGAGCCCACCTAGGATTTCACGGGCACGTTGCACGACCGCCGGAGGCATGCCGGCCAAGCGGGCGACCTGAATCCCATAGGAGCGGTCAGCGGCGCCAGGCACCACGCGACGCACGAAAACAATCTCGTCCTTCCACTCCTTGACGGCGACGGACCAGTTGCGCAGGCGCTGCATGGAGTCGGCCAACTTCGTCAGTTCATGATAATGGGTGGCGAAAAGCGTGCGCGGTCCGGCCTCGGCTCCGCCATGCAGGTGTTCGGCAACCGCCCAAGCGATGCTGATGCCATCGTAGGTGCTCGTACCGCGACCAATCTCGTCCAGCACCACCAAGGAACGAGTCGTAGCGTTGTTAAGGATATTGGCGGTCTCGTTCATCTCGACCATGAAGGTAGAGTTGCCGCGCGAAAGCTCGTCGGACGCGCCGACCCGACAGAAAATACGATCGACGAGACCAATGCGGGCCGATGCGGCCGGGACCCAGCAACCGAGATGGGCGAGCATGGCGATGAGCGCGACCTGGCGGATGTAGGTCGACTTACCGGCCATATTTGGTCCGGTGAGTAAGGCGATCTGCTCGCCGGTGCTACTGAGACGCGTGTCGTTAGGCACGAACGAACCGGCGCCGGGACGGGCCTGTAACATGCGCTCCACGACGGGATGGCGGCCTTGCTCGATCTCCAGCACATCAGTGTCGTCGACGACTGGCTTGGTCCAGTTCGCCTCACGAGCGAGTTCGGCCCAACCACGGACGATGTCTACTTCGGCGACGGCCTGGGCCGTGGCCAATAAGGATTCCGTCCGGGCGATGACCTCGGCAAGGAGGGCCTGGAAAAGTTCGGTTTCGCGGGCGAGCGCCTGCTCGTCGGCACGGAGCACTTCGCGTTCTTTGGTCCTCAGTTCTTCGGTGGTGAAGCGCTCGGCGTTCACCATCGTCTGCTTCCGGATATAATCGGCCGGCACTGCCGCGAGATTGGCTTTGGTAATCTCGATGGCATAGCCAAAAGCGCCGTTATAACGGACCTTCAGCGACTTGATACCGGTGCGACTCTGCTCATTGCGTTCGAACTCGGCGATCCAGCCCTTGCTATCGGAGGCGAGCGAACGAAGTCGGTCGAGTTCAGCGTCGAAACCCGTGCGTAGCGCTCCGCCCTCGCTCAGGTCCACAGGCAGTTCGTCGCCCAAGGCGGATTCAAGTCGTGCAAGGAGCTCCGGCTCGGGATTGATGCGGGCGGCCTGTTCGGCGAGTGCGCCGCCCGGAAGAGCCTGCAGCTCCTCGCGGATTGGAGGGAGGGAGCGCAACGTGTCGCGCACGCCACCGAGTTCGCGCGGATTCCGGAGGCGGTTCTGGAGGCGGGCGAGGATGCGCGCGATATCGCGGACACCACGCAGCGACTCGCCCACGCGGGAAGATGCGCCAGGGTGCTTGAAGAATTCACCGACGGCGTTCTGTCGCTGGGCAATCGTGGCGAGGTCCGTCGAGGGCTCAGCTAGCCAGAGAGCCAGCAGACGGGCGCCCGAAGGAGTCTCCGTCCGGTCGATGGTCTCAAGCAACGAACCTTCGCGCGAACCGTTGGACGAAGCGAAGAGTTCGAGGTTACGGGAGGAGGCCGCATCCAGCAGCACCGAGGAACCAAGCTTGGTCTCGATGAGACGGAAAAGGTTCTTCGGACGGTCGCAGAGCGAATCAGTGACATAACCCAGGACGGCACCGGCGACGCCTAAGGCAGGATGCTCCTCCGTCAGGCCGAAACCGGCGAGGCCGTGGACCGAAAGCGTCTGGGCCACGAGCCGGGCGCCCGCGGCGCCATCGAAGTTCCAGCCAGGCAGACGGGAGGTCGCCCGGCCCTGCAGAAAGACCTCGAGGGCTTCGCGGTGCTCGGCGGGAGGTTCAAGGCCTTCGGGCAGGATGACCTCACGGGGCGAGACCGAGTGTAGCAAGGGTAGCAGGCGAGCCGGGGAGGTGTCGGTCGCCAGACGAAAATCCGCCGTTGAGACATCGAGCCAAGACGCATGCCAGCCCTGTTTGTCCCAAGAGATTGCCGCCAAGTAGTTGCCGCGACGCGAATCGAGCTGCGAATCTTCAAGCGCCGTACCGGGAGTCAGGATGCGGGTCAGGCCGCGGCGGACCAGTTTACCAGCGACCGGGGCTTCGAGCTGGTCGCAGATCGCGACCTTCCAGCCGGCGGCGAGCAGACGGTTCACGTAAGCCGGAGCGGCATGATGCGGCAGACCGGCCATCGGGGTCTCGTGGCGCTTCGTGAGCGTCAGACCGAGGACCTTGGCGGCGACGACGGCATCTTCGCCAAAGACCTCATAGAAGTCGCCGAGGCGAAAAAGCAGGATCGTCCCCGCGGCGAGCTTCTCACGAAACTCGCGGTACTGCCGCTGCATCGGGGTCTCTTTTTCCACTGCGTGGAGGGAAACTCCCCGCAAACGCGTGCGCAAGAACGGACTACCCTACCCCACCCCTGCGGGGTGGGAAGTTGCTCACATCAGCTGGGCGGCGAGCTCGGATAGGGCGCTACGGACACCACTGATCAGGCGCACATTGGCGGTGATGGCATGGCCTTTCATGCGCTCATGGGTGTGGATGAGGCCGTTGGACTTGCCGTCGAGGTAAGGGGTATCGACTTGGTCTAAGTCGCCGATGAGGACGACCTTGGAGCCTTCGCCGATACGCGTGATGACCGTCTTGGCTTCGTGCGGGGTCATGTTCTGTGCCTCGTCGACGATCATGAAGGCATGGCCGATTGAGCGGCCGCGGATGAAGGTCATCGCCTCGATCTCGATGAGACCGGAATCGATGAGCCACTGGTAGGGTTTACGCGGTTGGTTGACGGCCTGGAACTGGGAACCGAAGATTGGCTGCGGGGCCTTCATCGCCTGAGCCTTCTTCTGGCGGCGTTGGGAATCAGTGGCCACGGTCTCCTTGGCGGTCGGCATCGGAGCCGCGTTGCCGTTCTTCGAGAACAAGACCTCGAGATTATCGAAGTAAGGCTGGATGTAGGGAGAGAGCTTTTCCTCTTTGGAGCCAGGGAGCGCACCGATGTCCTTGCCGATCTGCACGACCGGACGGGAGACGTAGAGCTTCTTATAGGGGGAGAAATCGCTGAGCACCTGCGAGAGAGCGGCGGCGATGGAAAGGAAGGTCTTGCCGGTACCCGCGCGACCGAAGCAGGTCACAAGACGAATTTCCGGATTAAGAAGCGCGTCCAGGAAGATCCACTGCTCGAAGTTCTTCGGGATGACGCGCATGCCGCGGGGCATCTGGAGTCCCTTGCGGGCGCCGCTGTCGGAGGACATGAATTCGCGATAGAGTCCAAGGGGGACGAAAGCGCCTTCGCCGACATGTCGGGCCGGCTCGGTCCACGAATCGGACGTGAACATCACGTACTCGTTCATGATGAGCGGGGGCTCTTCCTTCACCTTCACCTGTACCTGGCCCAGCTCACGGAAATCCCGCATCGCGGCGGCGGTGACCTTGATTGTCCGATATTCGCCCTCATCGCTGGTCTCGACGCGGTCATTGCGGTAATCCTGGACATCCACACCGAGAGCCTGGGCCTTGAGGGCCATACACGCATCCTTGGTGACGAGCACCACAGGCCCCTTCGAGGTGTCACGCAGGTAGATTGCAGAGGCGATGATGCGATGGTCAGGGGCATCGACCTGCATGAACACGGCGCGGACTCGCTCGGCTTTAGCTCCATTGAAGTGATCGCGGATCAGGGACTCGTTGATGACGATGCGGAGTTCGCCGCCATCGCGGAGCTTCGCATGAAGGGCGCCGGGCTTCGTGGGATCGCCTTCGGCGATCTCCTTAAGCGGACGGTTCTCGAAAAGACTCCGGATGGAGCGGTTAACGCGGCGCGCGCTGGCGCCGAGCTGACCTTGTTGCGTCTTGAGACGATCGAGTTCGGACAAGACCTCGACAGGCACAGCCACGATGTGCTCATCGAACTTGAACAGGGACTCGGGATCGTGAATCAGTACGTTGGTGTCCAGGACGTAAGTCTTCTTCACATCACTAATTGTGACCGTAATCGGGGAGTCGGCAATCCGTAAAAAATTATTTCGTCTCTTCAATCGCGCTCAGGTATTCCCAACTATAGATACCGGTCCGATGACCGTCGCTGAACTCGAAGGTGACGGCATAGTTGCCGACGCGGCTCATTCCGGTGACGGTCACCCCAGGAAAGCGGCGAGGTCCATCACCGCCCCATCGCTGTCCGAGGATATCGACCTCGCCCATGTTCTCGGCGCTCGGTGAAACCTCTCGGAGGAGTTCGGCACGCAGGCATTGCTCACGGCCGTCTTCCCAAGTGATGGCGACGAAATCGCCGATAATCTGAAGGTCTCGCGGCGGCCGCATGGCCCCAACCTGTATCCTGCTGACCCGGTGGCAAGCAGGGAGCGAACGGCGGGACGACCTTGACTCCCCCGCCTAGCTCGGGAGTCTGGACGGACTATGGCAGGCGTAGGCAAACTCCTCAAACAGGCACAGAAGATGCAGCGCGGCATCGCTGAAGCTCAACAGCAGCTCACCACGGAGAGACTTGAGATCTCCCATGGCGGTGGTGCGATCAAGATCACGGTGAACGGCCATGGACTGGTCCTCGCCCTGACAATCGACCCCGAGTTCATCAAAGAGGACAAGACGATGGTCGAGCAGGCCCTCGTCGCCGCCCTGCAGGAGGCATCGGCCAAGGCCCGCGAGCTCCACGAGGCCACGATGTCGAAGGCCACGGCCGGTTTCTCCCTGCCCGGGATGTGATCGCTCGTGACTCCCTCTTTCGACAAGGTCCGCCAACTCCTCAAGATGCTTCCGGGCATGGGGCATCGCTCGGCCGAACGCATTGCTTTACATCTACTGGTCGAGCGCCCGGGCAAGCTAGAGCCGCTGCTTGAATCCCTGCAGGCCGCTGCCGCCGCGGTCCGTCGCTGCGGTCGCTGCGGAAGCCTCGCCGAGGCCGAACTCTGCCCCATCTGCCTAGACGTCAAGCGGGAGCCCGCCTCGATCTGCGTCGTCGAACAAGTGCCCGACCTGATGGCGATTGAGCGCTCCGCCGCCTATCGTGGTACATATCACGTCCTCCATGGTCGGCTCTCGCCCATCAACGGCGTCGGCCCCGACCAGCTCAATCTCGCCAGCTTCGAACAGCGCTTGAAGGACGAACCCATCACGGAAGTCGTCCTGGCCCTCGGCAACGATATCGAAGGTGAAGCGACCTGCCACTATATCAGCGAAGCCATCCAAGCCGTGCGTCCGTCCATCAAGATCTCGCGCATCGGTTTCGGCCTGCCCAGCGGTAGCGGACTGACCTTCGCCGATCCGGCCACGCTGCGCAGCGCGCTGGAGGGACGTCGAGATGTCGCCAACTGATTCGTCCCTCGCCTACCCGGCCGAAGCAGAGGCATTCTGGGTGGGTCAGGCTGAGCTGGCTTCCGAGAAGATCGGCGACGAAGCCCTTGAGCGAATGACTCCGGCCGTGGCGCACCTTTCGGACCTCTTTACGACCGAGCGCCCCGGCAAGAAATTCCCTGATTATTTCGCCGACCCACGCCTACTGGCCGGCTACGGCGTCTTCTTCCTGCCCCAAAGCTTTACGCGAACATCCATGGCCTTGGCCCAAACCTGCGGCTTACGCGGATGGAAGCCTTCGAGTGCGGTGCCTGCGATCCTCGACCTGGGTTCTGGTCCTGGCTCCTGCGGTGTCGCCGCGGCCTTTCGTTTACGCCAAGCTGGTTTCGGTAAGCTCTCACTGCATGGCGTGGACAAGTCGCCGAGCGCCTTGGCCTCGATGGAATCCTTCGCTCATGCCGTCTTAGGCGATGACGTCGACACGATGACGCGCATCGGAGATGCATCGCGACCGGAAACCTGGCCAGAAGGCCCGTTCGACCTCATCGTCGCCGGCTTCGTGATGAACGAGATGCCCCAGCTCGATCACGACGCCCTGCTCCGCTGGTTCGGTGAACTCAAGGCCAAGCTCGCTCCGGGCGGCCTCATTCTGATTCTTGAACCGGCATTGAAGATCACCGCGGAGCGCCTGCAGCGGCTCAGCGACGCAGTGGCCTTGGGAGAGATGACTCGCATCGCCCCCGAACTCGACGCCTTGCCCGACCCCCAACTGGGACCGAGCGAACACTGGAGTCACGAGACCCGCGCCTGGGAAGCTCCCGCATCGACTGAATTCGTCAACCGCCACCTCCATCGCGATCTACGCGAAGTCCGCTTCTCGTTCGCCGCGTTTTCTGATGCATCCTTGGCTCCGCTTCCCGCCGGATTGAGCCGGCTTATTTCAGACGTCCAGATTATCAAGGGGCTCCTCCGCTTCATCACGATCCGCGATGGCTGCATCGAATCGGTCGAAGTCCCGACCCGCGGCCTCTCCAAACATGAGGTCAAGAAACTGGCGGCGACCTTTGGACGCGGAGACATCGTCCGGCACCCCCATCCCGCCGCAGCGAAGCTCCGCTTGGCCAATCACGAGGAATTAGAGGTGTTTTGGACTCCCGAGGCCTCCCGGGCACCATAATGTAACAAAGTCGGCCGGGCATTTGTTTGCCTGCCGGGCTTACAAGGAGTTTAATGAGCGGAGTCCCCTGTTCCTTCATGGCACGGCGGGCAACCTTACATCTCCATGTTCAATCGCGAACTCAGTTGGCTTAGTTTCGACCGTCGAGTCCTCGAACTCGCCGAAGACGACTCCGTCCCGTTGCTCGAGCGCGTCCGCTTCCTTTCTATCGCCAGCTCCAACCTGGACGAATTCTTTGAGATCCGCGTGGCCGGCGTCATGCAGCAGGAAGAATCCGGCAGCCACCCGGCGACCCGGGAGTTCCTGACCGATGTCTTGGGCAAAGCCCGTAAGCTCGTCGAAGCCGAGCAGGCTTGCTGGAAAGACCAGCTGCTGCCCGCCCTCGCCGCCCAAGGCATCAATTTTAAGTCTCGCGAGCAGCTGAATGAGGCCGACCGCACCGAACTTTCACCGCGCTTCGATACGGATGTTTTTTCCGCCCTGACGCCCTTGGCAATCGACCCTTCGCACCCCTTCCCGGTGCTGACCAACAAAGGCCTATACCTTCTCGTCCTCCTGCGTGACCCAACCGACGGAGAAATCCGCCGCGCCGTCGTCCCGATCCCCCGCGTCCTGCCCCGCGTTCTCACCGTAGGCCAAGGCTCGGCTCAGTCCTTCACGCTGCTCAGCCACGTGATTCAGCTTTTCATCCACCGTCTCTTTCCGGGACTTGAGCTACAGGGCTCCTGGGCATTCCGCATCACGCGTAATAGCGACCTTTACGTCGACGAAGAAGAAGCCGGCAACCTGCTCGAGGCCATCGAGGAAGAAATCCGTAACCTGCGTAAAGGCGCACCCGTACGACTCGAAATCGAAGGCGACGTGCCCGAAGGCGAGATGCTTTGGCTGCTCAAGTCGATCGGTCTCACTTCAGACAATGCTTTCCGCGTTGCCGGACCGGTCAACCTCCTGCGCCTGGGCAGCCTGGTCGACCTGATTCACCGGCCTGACCTCCTTTATCCGACCTTCGTGCCGGCCTTGCCCGCCGAATTCGTTGACCCATCGAAGCTTTTTGCGCGCATCGCCCAGCAGGACCTTCTCCTGCACCATCCGTACGAATCCTTCACTCCGGTAGTAGACTTCATCCGTCAGGCCTCCCGCGATGATTCCGTGGTCGCAATCAAACTCACGCTCTACCGTACCAGCGGCGATTCGCCCGTGGTCGAAGCCCTCAAGGAAGCGGCCCGCAACGGCAAGCAGGTCACCGCGCTGGTCGAACTCCGCGCCCGCTTCGACGAACTGAACAACATTGAATGGGCCCGCCAGCTGGAGGAAGCCGGCGCCCACGTCGTCTATGGCCTCGGCGGACTAAAGACGCACTGCAAAGCCTGCCTCGTCATCCGCCAGGAAAAGGGTGGCCTGCGTCGCTACGCGCACCTCGGCACCGGCAATTACAACCCGAAGACCGCGCGCATCTACACCGACTTCTCGATGTTCACGGCGGACTCCGAGATCACCGCCGACGTCGGCCTGCTCTTCAACGTGCTGACGGGTAACCTCGGTCGTCCGAAATTCAAACACCTCCTCATCGCACCGTTCGACCTTTCCCGTCGCATCGTCGACCTGATTGACGCCGAGACATCCGCCGCCGCCGCTGGACGCAAGGCTGGTATCTTCGCCAAGGTCAACAGCCTCGTCGACCCTGACGTCATTAACGCCCTCTACCGCGCCTCTTCCGCCGGCGTGAAGGTCGAACTAGTCGTCCGCGGCATCTGTTGCCTCAAGCCCGGGGTGCCGGGTCGCAGCGATAATATCCGCGTGCGCAGCTTCCTCGGACGCTTCTTGGAACATAGCCGACTCTTCCGCTTCGAAAACGCGGGTGGTGATCCCATCATCCTGCTCGGTAGCGCCGACTGGATGCCGCGCAACTTCCTACGTCGTGTCGAATGCGTGTTCCCAGTCCGCAACAAGGCCCTGCGCAAGCGCATCGAGGGCGAGGTCATCGCTACCTACCTGGAACGCTCAGGCGACGCTAAGACGTTGCAGCCAGATGGCTCCTACGTGAGTACCGCCGCGGAGGGCCGAAGGTCCCCTTGCGCCCAGGACGCCTTCCTGACGATTGCCCAGAAACTTCTGCCGGAACCAGTCAGCGTCCCGAAGAAGAAGGCCCGAGGCAGATCCGTTCGACGGCCGAATTAAAACCTTCCGCATCGCCGAGGATCTCCACCTCGAGGCGGACAAACATCAGCGGGATTGGCGGGCGGAAACGTGCCTGGAGTCGCACCGCGTCCTTCTCGGTCGTGATGATCATCTCAGCCTTGGCCTGCATGGCCTGATCGAGCACCTCGTCGAGATCTTCGTCCGCGAAGGCGTGGTGATCGAGGAAGCGGCGGTTGGCGACAATCTTGGCGCCCTGATTCGTCAGGATCTCCTCGAAGCGCTCCGGGGTCGCGATACCAGAGAAAGCGGCGACACGTCGTCCCTTGAGGTCCGACATCGGTAAGCGCTTCGGGCCATCGACCTCGACGAGTTCGCGGGCGCTGTGCGAGCAGGCGATGATCTCGGCCTTGGCGTTATGTCGGCGGATGAGACTGACGAGCGCCGGATCGGGCGGGCCGACGGACTTCGTTACGAAGACATAGGAAGCTCGGCTTAGATTGGAAATCGGTTCACGCAGGACGCCACGTGGCAGCAGCGAACCATTACCGAAAGGATCACGGCTATCGACGAGGAGCAGGTTGATCTGACCGCGCAGCGGCAGATATTGGAGTCCGTCGTCGAGCAGGATTGTGTCCACGCCGAAGCGTCGCAGCGCGAAGCGCCCTCCCTCAACGCGATCACGGTCGACGATGACAATGACGCCTTCGCCGCAGAGATTCTGGGCGAGCATGTAAGGCTCGTCGCCCGCTTCATCCGGACCGACTAGGACCGACTTGCCGTCGGAAACCACGAGCGGATCAGGGCGGCTACCTTGCGTCAGCCAGCGCCAGAAACGCTTCAACATCGAATCGGAAGCTCCCTTATAACCGCGAGAAAGGATGGCCACCTTGCGGCCGCGGGCTGTCAGCACGCGCGCCATCTTCAGCACGATGGGGGTCTTCCCCGTGCCACCGACGGTGAGATTACCTACGACCACGACCTTACAGCCGAGCGGTGTGTCGCGAAACAGACGATTGCGATACAGCCAGAGGCGAAGGCGGACCAAGACCTCGAAAATCCACGAAAGGACCTTCAGGAAGGCCCCGAGTAAGGTCGCCCCAGGCCCTTTCCGACGCTCGTAGACTACGTCTACGGCATAACCGGCCACAGCCTCTCCAAGGGAGGAAAAGAACCCTCGATGCTTGGCGGCCATGGACGAATTGATGCAAAGTTGTTTGACGAAGGCAACCATCCCGATTGAGAAGGACGACATAGCGCCATGCTCGTACACCTGTTGCGCACCAAACTTCTCCGAGCCGAGGTCACCGCGGCCCGTCTCGATTACGAGGGCTCCTTGGCCATCGATCGGGAGCTCATGGCCCTCGTCGGCATGCTGCCTTATGAGAAGATCCTCATCGGTAACCTGGCCAACGGGGAGCGCTTTGAGACCTACGCCATCCCCGCCCCTGCCGGCACCCGCGAGATCTGCCTGAACGGCGCCACGGCCCACCTGGGCAAGCCCGGCGACCTGCTGGTCATCATGTCCTTCACCCAGGTCGAAGAATCTGCCGCCTCGACCTGGAAACCCCGGACCGCCACCCTCGCCGAGGGTAACCGCCGTATCGTCCGCCTCGAGAACCCCGAAGTCCCCACCTCCCTCCTGACCACCTTCCAACGATGAGCTATCGTCTATATATACCCGGACCCCTGACCGTCTCCGATTCGATCGTCCAAGCCATGGGCAAACCCATGGTCGGGCACCGCTCGGGCGACTTCGTCAAACTGTACAATGACATGCAGCCTCGCCTTCAGGCCATGTTCTACACCCAGGACCCGGTCTACCTCGCTACGAGCTCGGCTTGGGGCGTGATGGAAGGCGCCCTCCGCAACGTCTGCCGCAAGGGCGTACTCAACTGCATGAATGGTGCGTTCTCCGACAAGTGGAACGACGTCGCCAAGCGCTGCGGCAAATACGCCGAAGCCCTGCAGTTCGACTGGGGCAAGCCCGTCGACCCCGAAGCCGTCCGCAAGGCCCTCGCCACCGGCAAGTTCGACTGCATCACCTTCATCCACTCCGAGACCTCCACCGGCACCCTCTCCCCCATCGCCGACATCATGGCCGTGGTCCGCGAGTTCCCTGACGTGATCTCGATCGCCGACACCGTCAGCTCCTTCTCGACCATCCCGATCAAGAAGGACGAACTGGGCATCGACATCTTCCTCACCGGTTCGCAGAAGGCCCTCGCCCTGCCTCCCGGCCTGGCGATCTTCGCCGTCAGCGAGCGCGCCCGGGAACGCGCCAAGCAGTCGCCTGACCGCGGCTACTACTTCGACCTGATCGAGTTCCACGACAACCACGTCAAGGGCATGACCCCGTCGACTCCCTGCATCTCCCTCTTCTACGGACTCCAGCAGCGCCTGCTCGAAGTCGAAGCCGAAGGCCTCGACAACCGTCACGCCCGCCACATCCGCCTCAACGATCGCATGCGCGCGTGGGGCCTCGCCAAGGGTTTCTCGCTCCTCCCAGAAGTCCAGTTCGGCACCCGCGGCCTCAACTGCTTCAAGAATGACCGGAACGCTGACCTTGAGCGCCTCAACAAGACCCTCAAGTCGCGCCACAAGCTCGTCATCGACGGCGGCTACGGCAAGCTGAAGGGCAAGACCTTCCGTATCTCCAACATGGGAGACGAGACCGACGCCACGATTGCCACACTGATTGCCGCCCTTGACGATTCCTTCGCCGAGCAGGGAATGTAACCGGATTTGACCATCGGTTATCATCCTACGCATGCGCAAGAAATCATCCAAGTCGTCCGACGAAGTTTCCGCCCCCGCCGGTTCCAAGATCCTAGTCATTGCCGAGAAGCCCTCGGTGGCGACCGACCTGGCGAAGGTCCTCAAGGTACCTAAGGCCAACAGCGATTACTTTGAGAACGACAAGTGGGTGATCAGTTCTTCCATCGGCCACGTGGTACGCCTCGTGGATCCGGATGACATCGACCCGAAGTTCAAGCGCTGGACCCTCAAAGATCTCCCGATCGATCCGGTCAAGTTCGACGGGACCGCCAGCCCCGGCATTCTCAAGGCAGTCATCAGCGAGCGTAATAACGGCGACCGTTATAAGCTGCTGAAGAAGCTCCTCAACCGTCCGGACGTCGGTACGGTCGTCAACGCCTGCGACGCCGGCCGCGAAGGCGAACTCATCTTCCACTACGTCTACCAGCTCGCGAAGTGCAAACTACCCTGCCAGCGCCTCTGGCTGGCGAGCATGACGAACACGGCCATCGCCGAAGCTTTCGACCACTTGCTGCCCGCTTCCGCCAAGCAAGGCCTGCTCGACGCGGCGATCTGCCGCTCCCAAGCCGACTGGCTCGTGGGCATGACGGCAAGCCGCTTCTCGACCATCATCATCGGTGGCGCGAAACGCGAAGTCTTCTCAGTCGGCCGCGTCCAGACCCCGACGCTCATGCTCATCGTGAAGCGCGAGCTGGAGATCCGTAATTTCGTCCCGAAGACCTTCTGGAAGATCGAAGGCGACTTTGGCATCTCCAATGGCGGGTACCGCGGCGCCGCCCAGGTCCCCGGCGTCACCGACCGCAAGGAAGCCGAACGCTTCTACGACGAAGCCCAGGCCCGCAAGGTAGCCGAAGAGTCGATCAAGATCGGTACCGGCATCGTCACCGACGAACGAAAGCCGAAGAAGGAAAGCGCCCCCCGTCTCTTCGATCTCACGACCCTCCAGCGCGAAGGCAACCGTCGCTTTGGCTTCTCGGCCAAGACCACCTTAGGCGTCGCCCAGGCCCTCTACGAAAAGCACAAGGCGCTCACCTATCCTCGTACCGATTCCCAGTACCTGCCCGAGGATTACCTCCCGAACGCCAAGGCCGCTCTCCAGTCCCTCGAAGGCGCCCATCCGGCCGGAGTCTTCGCCAAGCAAGCACTCCGCAGTGGCTGGGTCGATTCCGCTGGCCGCCGCGTCTTCGACAACAAGAAGGTCAGCGACCACTTCGCCATCATCCCGACCGGCACCGTCCCCCACGGCCTGACCGACGTAGAACAGAAAATCTACGACCTCGTCGTCCGTCGCTTCGTCGCCGTCTTCTTCCCGATGGCCGAGTTCGAAGAGACCGTCCGCACGACCCTCGTCGGTGAACATAATTTCCGCACGACGGGCAAGGTGCTCGTCGTCGCTGGCTGGCGCGCCGTCTGGGGCCAGGAAGCCGAAGCCGAAGCCGAAGAAGACAAGGACAAGGAAGGCTCCGCGAGCCTCCCCGCCCTCGCTTCCGGTGACGGTTCTCCCGCCAAGGCCAAGGTCAACGGCGTTGACGTCAAGGAAGACGCGACCAAGCCGCCGGCCCGCTACAACGAAGCCTCGCTCCTCGGCGCGATGGAAAATGCCGGCAAGCTCGTCGACGACGAAGCCCTCGCCGAAGCGATGAAGGAACGCGGTCTCGGCACGCCCGCGACCCGCGCTGCCACGATCGAAGAACTCCTCTCGAAGACCTACATCGAACGTCAGGGCAAGGAACTCGTCCCCCTCGCCAAGGCCTTCCAGCTCCACCAGTTCCTCCACGCCAAGGAAATGGGCGTCTTCACGGAACCGCAAATGACCGGCGAGTGGGAATACAAGCTCAAGCAGATTGAGCACGGCAAGATGGGGCCGCGCGAATTCATGATGGAGATCAAGGCGCTCCTTGAGATCATCGTGAAGAAGGGCGCCGTGAAGCCGCCTTCGCTCGAACTGGCCCCGCAGGTCCTCTCCCCGACCGACGGCAAGCCGCTGCAGACTGACGGAGAGAAATACTTCTCCCAGGACATGGTCGGTACGACCGATCGCCCAAAGCTGACAATATATGTCGGCATGAACGGCCACACCATTACACCGACTGAAGTAGCCGAACTGATCGAGAAGCGTCGCATCGGCCCCTTCTCCGACTTCCGCTCGATGAAGTCGGGCAAGAACTTCACGGGCTACATCGACCTCGTCGACCCGGACACAATCAAGCCTCGCGGCACCGAAGAGAAGACCGAGACCACCCCAGCCCCAGCTCCTGCCGCCGAAGGCGAAGAAGCCAAGCCGGTCAAAGCCCCTCGCAAGACCAAGCCCAAGGCCCCGAGCGGTAAACTCAAGGCAGTGCTTTACTTCCCGCCTCGCGAAGGCGCCGACGGTAATCCTGACGCCTTTGACGCCGAGTGGCCGGTCCTCGGCCCCTGCCCCGTCAGCGGCCTCGCCGTCCAGCATACCCCGACCGCGGGTTACCGAGTCTGCCCACACAAGGCCCAGGAGGCCGGTGCGAAGAAGACTTTCAGCCTCAACTCCGAGATGCTCAAGTCGCCGATCTCGGCTGACGACGTCCGCCGACTCCTCAACGAGGGCAAGACCGGGCTCAAGAAGTTCGTCTCCAATCGCACCAAGCGCACTTTCGAAGCCTTCCTTGTCGCCGACAAGCAGAAGGGTTGGTGGTTCGAATTCCCTCCCCGCAAACCTCGCGCCCCCAAGGGTGCACCTGCGGAGAAGAAGTCGGACGAGCCGTTCTGATCAGCGCTCCCAAGACTGTCTGGGAATCCGCTGTAGAATGCCAAGGCGCAGTTCATTCTCCATCGTACGCAGCCTGATCAGGTCCTCCGGAAAGCCGTCATCCTTGGAACGCATCCGCGTCTCCCAATAATTCCGATACCACCGATAGGCTTCGGCCTTCCGGCCGGCACCCCAGTCGAAGTCCGCGCTGATTCGGGCCGCATACCACGGAGCATCTGTCACTTCCGCGGCCTGACGGTAGTAATCGGCGGCGAGCCGGAGGTCTTTCAGTTTACCTTCCGCAAGGAAGCCTGCCGCCAGGAGCAAGGAGGTGCGATTACGAGCATGCCCCAAGCCTTCTTCCAGGACATCCAGCCCAAGGCGGCCGTATTGACGAAAAAGCCGCTCCTGGGTCTCGGCAGGTACCTTAGCATAGCCGCCGCGACGGCGGATCTCCCAGTGCGCCATATCCAGACCGATGCGCAGACCGGCGTTCTCCCAGAAATAACGGGCGTGCGGATCAAGTGTACAGGCTGTGCGCATGAGGGCTTCGCAGCCGGGACGATCGCGCCTTTCCCAGAAGACGTAGCTGCGGATCCAGGCAATATCCGCGACGACCGTACGCAATCCGCCCAGCACGCCAAGGAGCACGCCTTGCCCCAGCGTAGGCTCGAGCTCTTTGCGGCCGATCTCAGGGATGCTCGGACGGACGCGCCGCCAGGAGGATTCAGCCAAGGATCCGGCTCCGAGGATAAGCACGCCGACCACGAGCCAGGGAGCGAATCGGCGCATCAGATTTCCCTCCGACGGAAGATCAGGGACCCGAGGGTCAGATAGGCTGCCAGATAGGCCACACCGGAGACACCGACGGCGATCAAGGCGCCCTCCTCGACGGCGGAGGACCCGAGGACCAGGGCGTCCGCGAGGTTGAATTGCTGAAGGTTAGGAATCAGACGTGTGCTGACCCAAAGGAAGAACGCATAGACCGGCGAGTCCGTCGGACGCAGGAGCGCGTCCTGCGCAATCCACTGGAGCTGACCGGCGACGACGGCCAGCGAGCCCACCACGACGGCAAAAAGAAAGGTCCGCGCCAAAGCGGAGATCGCGAGGACGATGGAGATCACCACGCCCAGACGGAGCCATTGCAGCAGCACCAGCTCGCACAAGCCGACGATGCTGAACGTGGCCGGAATCTTGCCGGCCTGCTCGGCGGCGGCGATCAGTTCCTGCTCGCGCGCCCACAGGACGACGCCCTGAAGACCCGCCAAGACCAAGACGAAGACGCCCAGCACCGCCCAGGCGCCAAAGAACTTGCCGAGCAAGAATTCGGCCCGGCTCAGTGGCTTGGCTAGCAACGTGAGCGCGGTTTTGTTGTCGATCTCGCTGAAGAACAGCTGCGCGGTCATGACCACCGCGAGGACGGAGCCGAAGAAGAACATGCCGCCGAAGCCGAAATCGGCGATAAACTTGAGCTCCCCATGGCCGAAGTCGAAGACACGGAAGGAGACGGAGGACAGCACCATCGCGGCGCTGAGCACGAGCAGGAAGGCGAAGAAACGCTGGCGGACAGCTTCGAGGAAGGTGACCCGGGAAATCCAGAGCGTGCGGCGGAGGGAGTCTTTCATGTCAGGCGTCTCGGCTTCCGGTCACGAGTTCACGGAAGAGGTCTTCCAGGGAGCGGCGAGGATGGGTGATGGAGGTGACCTTGGCGCCATGCGCCTCGAGCGCCGCCTCGGCGGCGGCCCGCGCGGCGGGTGTCATCGCTTCGATCGTCATCACGTGGCGGTCGCGACGGGAAAGGACGTCCTCCACGGCGCCTTCGAGCACGAGTTTGCCGCGATCCATGATGGCGACGCGGTCGCAGACCTGCTCGACCTGTCCGAGCAGGTGGGAACAGAGGACAATGGTCTTACCCTTATCGCGCATCGCATGAATCATCCGTCCGATTGAGGCAGAGCCGACCGGATCGACGCCGGCGGTGGGTTCGTCAAGGATGACGAGTTCGGGATCATGTACCACGGCCTGGGCGAAACCGATGCGCTGGAGCATCCCCTTCGAATAGGTCCCGATCGGACGACCGGCGGCTTCGTTCATCGCAGCCAAACCCAACGCATCCTCAACGGCGGCATCGAGATCGGCGGAGGCGACGCCGCTGAGCTGCGCGCAGTAGCGCACGAGTTCGCGGCCGGTAAGGAACTTATGAAAATAGGGAGCCTCCGGCAGGAAGCCCGTGCGGCGGCGAGCGGCGCTCGTGGCGGAAGGTTCGCCAAGGATACTGATCTCGCCGGCGGTCGCGGAGACAAGGCCGAGCACGATCTTCAACGTGGTGCTCTTGCCGCAGCCATTGGGACCGAGCAGGCCGTAGACCTGTCCGCGCGGGATCTCCAGCGAGAGATCGTCGACGGCCCGTAGCTTGAGTCCGCGGATACCGATACGGAAATCCTTGGTCAGGTGGCGGACGGAAATGGCGGAACTCATCGGCGGAGGGCGAACTCGCGACACGTGCGCAAGCCGGTGAAAGTCTTGATCTCCTCGCCCCGGATATGGCCGTCGAGGGACTTCGCGATCTGGTCGGTGAAGGCTTCCACTTCGCCTTCGTCGCCCTCGGCATGCAGATAGACCCTGCCGTCGGCCAAGTTCTGGACGTATCCCGTCACGTCATATCCACGGGCCAAACCGAGGACTTGGGCTCGAAAACCGACCCCTTGGACGTGCCCGACATACCAGACATCACGATGGGAGACATGGGTTGACATAACCTGAACCTCGGGGGATAGTTACAACTCAGCCAATCACAGCAACCGCAATCCGACTATGTCTCTCCACCTCGCCATGCTCGACGGCCCCGTTATCTGGGTTGTCCTCTTCGTTGTCCTGCTCCTCTTCGGAGGTTCCAAGCTGCCCGAGTTAGCCCGCGGCCTGGGCAAGGCGAAGAAAGAATTCAAGAAGGCTTCCGAGGAAGTCGAAGACGAAGTCCGTAGCGCCGTCGAAGAAGACGAACGCAAGAAGCTCCGCATGAAGCAGATCGAAGAAGAAGAACGCGCCGCGGTCCGCGCCAAGCTCGAAGCCGAAGAGCGCGCCAAGCGAGCCCAAGACGGCAAGCAGAACTAAGACCTCCGGGGCCTACCAAGGCCCCTTTTTATTTCCCGATGTTCACAGGGTTAGTCCAGGGAGCCGCCAAGGTTGTCGCCATTGCCCCCCGCGAGAAGGACGGTGCCCGCCTGACCCTCGCCCACCCCCTGCTCTCTTCCGCCAAGCCGGGGGACAGCATCTCCACCAACGGGTGCTGCTTGACGGTCGTCGACCCTCAGGGGCAACAAGCCAGCTTCGACCTCCTCGCCGAGACCCTTCGCCTGACCAATCTCGGCGACCTTCGCCCGGGCTCGGTCGTCAACATCGAGCCCAGCCTCCTGCCGACCGATCGGATGGGAGGACATTTCGTCACCGGACATATCGATGGTTGCGGCGAGGTCGTTTTCCTCGAACGGGATGGCGCCGACTGGCGCCTGGACATCAAGGCTTCCGACGCCTTCCTCCGCCACATCGTCCGCAAGGGCTGTGTCGCGGTAGACGGCATGTCCCTGACGGTGGCGGACGTGATTCCCGGCGGCTTCCGTATCTGGGTCATCCCGCACACGCTGGAAGTGACCAACCTCGCCAGCCGTAAAGCCGGAGACCGGGTCAACCTGGAGTCCGACCTGCTGGCCAAGTACGCCGAGAAGCTCCTGGGCAAGGCCTAGAGGCTCAAGCGGGGCCGGTCGAAGTCTCGTCCAGACGTGCCTTTAAACGAGCGGCGACGACCTCATCGGCTTCGCCTTCCGCCGGCATGGGCTCGCGGAGCAAGGTGACTTCCACCTTGGAGAACGGAATCGGCATCGCAAACCGATCCCAGCTACGCATCCGCCAGCAGGCGTGGTAGCGGATACCCATCACGACGAAAGGACTGCGCGTCAGGCGGGCCAGAGATACCGCGCCGGACTTGAACTCAAGGGCGGGGCCCTTCGGGCCATCAGGGGTGATGCCAGTATGATTACCAGCGCGCATCAAACGAGTCAGGGTCATCAGGGCGGCGGCGCCGCGACGATTGGAGGAACCCCGCACCGCGGTGATGCCCATGAACCGGAAGAAAGCGACCAGCCAGGCGCCGTCCTTGCTCGTGCTGATGAGCGCCGTCACCGGACGCGTGAAATAGCGGTTCGCAATCCACGACGAGACGAAAAGCTTGTCGTGCCAGAGCAGCAGGACGGTAGGACCCTCGGAGTCGTCGATGCGGTCAACGTTACAACGGAATCTCAAGGTGGCCAGCCACAGTCGCAGGAACAGCGCCATCGGCACGACCCAGACCCAATGATACCACGGCACCACCGCCGGGGCATCGGTTAGTTCTCTAGGGGCATCGGACACACCCCTCTATCTCACCTCCCTGCGGGTAGTTCAAACAATTACGCCGACAGCCCCAAGGCACGACGGACGCCCGGCCTACGTAATAGATGGGACAACGGGGTGGCGAACACCTCGGGGTCCAACCCAGCCCAGACCTCGGTCTCCGCAGGAGTACGCCACAGGATTGAGTCCACTTCAAAGGCCGCCAAAGAGGTCGGATAGTCTCCGCGTAGCACATAAGAACGGACGAACTCGTTGCCGAGCTCGGCGTGCCATGGGGCGTAGTCGACCTCGAGTAATGCCTGCGGCAATACATCTAACCCAAGCTCCTCGCGCAGCTCACGAACTGCCGCCGTGAGATAATCCTCCCCGGAATCGACATGGCCAGCGCACGAGGAGCTGAGCAACCCGGGGCAGTTGTCCTTGGCGTAAGAACGGCGCTGCAGGCAGAGTTGCCCGTCACCACGCAGCCAGAAGATATGGATCGCTCGATGGAGCAAGCCGCGCCGATGGATCTCCCGGCGGAACTCCCGTCCGACGACGGCATCCCGCTCGTCGACGACATCAAACACCTCATCTGGCGATTGGCCGACTTCGCGCTGGCTCATCGTCCGAGATCCATGATGACGTTCCACCGCTTGGTCAGCTCGCGGTCGTGTTTCTTCCAATCCGGATCCCACGCGGCCAACTGATTCCAGAAACGATCGGAATGATCCATGTGACGGCGATGGGAAAGTTCATGCAGGATGACGTGGTCGTGCAGCATCGGCGGGAGCAGGATCAACCTCCAGTTCAGCGAAAGAGTCCCGGTCGAGGAACATGAACCCCAACGGGTGGTCTGGTCGCGCACGCTGACCTGCTCGACCGTGACGCCGACCTTGCAGCTCAGACGGTCTACGGCCAGCCCTAGACCAGTCTCGGCCAGGCGACGGATGACCCGGACCGCTCCGGCCTCCGGATCAGCCGACGGCATGACGAGATCCACCTTATCCTCCGTCTTCGAGATACGAATGGATCCACGCGTGCCCGACTCCATCTCGATCGCCAGCAGGCGGTCATCTAGGGTCACCCAAGGAAACTTACGCAGATGCGAGGTGAGCGAAGGCTGGACAGTGCGGGACTTGGCCAGCACGCGTTCCAACCAAGGAAGATTATCGCGGAGGAAAGCCAGCGCGGAGGCATGAGTGGCGTGCGGAGGATAAGTGAGGATGACCTTCGGCCCCGGCTTAACCGACAGCCGAACGCGGGTGGTACGGGCGGAGACACGTGGCCACACCAGCACGGGGCGGCCGCCGACGTGCACGGTGAGTGGCTGGTCGTCCTGCTCCATGCTCAGCCTTGAGGGGCGCGAAGTTCGGCTTCGGCGACGACCTTGGACGTCTGCCGGCGTAGGGCGGAATCAGGGTCGATGCCGGCATCACGGCAGGCGGCGATCAGCTCGAACAACTTCCGCCCGGCGGCTTCTTCGGTCAGTCCTTTGGCCTGGGCATCGACCTGAGGGACATCGACGGTCGCTCCGGCGTCGAGCTGCTTCTTGCGGACCTGCTTCCAGACTTCACGGGCGGTCAGGATCGCATTCAGCGAAGGCGGGAGCGCCTTGAAGACGGTGGGCTTCTTGGCGCCCTTCTCCTTCAGCTTGATCTGCTCCCACTGCGTCACGACCGCATCGGAGGTTCCGAGTTTGGCGCCGTCGCCGAAGACATGCGGATGACGACGGACCATCTTCTCGTTCACCTCGCGAGCGATGTCGTCGAAGTTGAACTTGCCGACCTCGGACGCCATCTGTGCGTGCATGGCGATATGGAAGAGAAGGTCACCCAGTTCCTCCCGGAGATTGGCGTCATCATTCAGGTCGATCGCTTGGACCAGCTCGGCGACTTCTTCGACCAAGCAGTCGCAGATTGTGCGATGCGTCTGTTCACGGTCCCAGGGGCAACCGTCGGGAGCGCGGAGTCGGGCGGTGGTCGCAAGCAGAAGGTCGATGCCGGGCATGTCCCGATGCAGGAGGCAGGAAGGAAGGGAGTCAAAACGATTGCCAGAAGCCCCGGGAACGCTTGCTTTAGGGCCAGTGGACAAGCTGACCGAAATCATGGACGCCAAGCGTCGGGAAATCGCCCCGTTCGCCCGTGCGGTTACGGACGCCGAACTGGCGGCCTTCGCCGGCAAGCATGCGACGCCGGGGTTCCGCCAGTCCTTGCAGGTCCAAGGACGGCTGAGTGTCATCGCAGAAGTCAAACGGGCCTCGCCCAGCGTCGGCCAGATCCGCGAAGGCGTCGACGCCGTCACCCAAGCCCGCTCCTATGCCACCGCCGGCGCCGACTGCCTCTCGGTCCTCACCGAGACAACCTACTTCAAAGGCGAGCTGAAGGACCTTATCCAGGTAGTCCAAGACCAACCATCCTGGGCCCGCCCTCTGCCCTGCATCCGCAAGGACTTCATGGTGCACCCCTACCAGGTGCTCGAAGCAGCCCAAGCCGGCGCCCGCTGCATCCTGATCATCGTCCGCGGCCTCACCGACGAAGAGATCATCCCGATCCATCGTTCGGCCAAGCTCGCCGGACTGGACACGCTCTTCGAAGTCCATGACGAAGCCGAGCTCGAACGCGCCCTGCGCCACGACCCCGACATGGTCGGCGTGAACAACCGCAACCTGTCCACCTTCCAGATCGACCTGTCTTTCGCCGAACGCGTCATCCCGCACATGCCGAAGTCCGTCCTGAAGGTCGCTGAGAGCGGTATCAAGACGGCGGAAGACGCCGCCCGGATGCGTGCCGCCGGCGCGCATGCCCTGCTCGTCGGCGAGTCCCTCATGCGTGAGCAGAATCCGTCCGCGCTCATGAAGGCCTTACAATTCGCATGAACGACGGACCGCTTTCGCCGAACGAGACCAGGGACCTGCTGGCCCGCCTCTCCCACATGCCCAAGAAGTGGCTCGGCCAGAACTTCCTGATCGACGGCAACATCGTCCGCAAGTCGCTCGAACTCGGAGAAGTCACGGCCGGCGACACGGTTGTCGAAGTCGGCCCTGGATTAGGCACGCTTACCCGCACCCTACTCTGCGCCGGCACCAACCTCTTCGCGATCGAGGCTGACCGTACGATGCACTTCCACTTGACGGAGTCGTTGCTACCGCGCTTTCCGAAGACCTTCCACCTCAAGGAAGGCGATGCCGTCGATTTCCCTCGCGCCGGACTCGTCGGTCCGGCCGACGGCTCCTACAAGGTCATCGCCAATCTCCCCTACGCGATCTCCACCCCATGGATGGATGCAATCTGCGCCGGACCGCATCCCTCGATGATGGTGCTGATGCTCCAGCGCGAAGCCGCCGAACGCCTCACCGCCGACGTCGGCACGGGTCATTGGTCCGCGGTGACCGCTCAGGTCCACCTCGCGTTCGAGAAGGTCAAGGTGCACCCGGTACCAGCCCAGTCGTTCAACCCGCCGCCCAAGGTAGACTCCTGCCTGCTCGTGCTCCGTCGGCGTCCCGACGCCAAGCGCCTCAGCCCCCGCGCCCGCGAAGTCGCCCGCATGCTTTTCACCCAGCGCCGTAAGCAGGTCGGCTCCGCCGCCAAGAAACTTTTCCCTGGTGCCGCGGATGTCGCCGCCTGGTTGGCAGACCTACCTCGCTACGGATTGACCAGTTTGGCCCGTCCGGAGGCGATTCCGGCTGAAGCCTGGCTTACTCTCTGACGCCTGGGGTTGCTTTCCGCCCCTTCTCTGCTCCTTATCCCGCCATGTCCGTAAAAGTAGGCCTCGTCTCCCTTGGCTGCGCCAAGAACCTGATCGATTCCGAGATCATGATTGGTCACCTCGCCAAGGCCGGTATGTCCATGACCGCCGACGCTTCGGAAGCTGACGTCGTCATCGTCAATACCTGCTCCTTCATCGACGCCTCGAAGCACGAAGCCCTCGAAGCCATCTACGAGATGAGCGACGGCAAGGCCACCGCCCGCAAGAAAGGCCAGAAGCTCATCGTCGCCGGCTGCATGTCCCAGCGCTACCAAGGCACCCTGCCCGTCGTCGAAGGCGCCAAGGGTCGCGTCGAACTGCCTAAGGTCGACGCCTTTATCGGCCTCGACCAGGTCACCAACATTGTCCCGGTCATCCATAAAGTCATGGGCGGCGAAGCCGGCATGACCGAGTTCCTCGCCAAGACGACCACCTTCATCCCTGACTTCGACACCCCTCGCTTCCGTCTGACGCCGCGCCATTCGGCCTACATCAAGATCGCCGAAGGCTGCAACCACCCCTGCACGTTCTGCATCATCCCGCGTATCCGCGGACGCCATCGCAGCCGCACGGTCGAATCCGTCGTTAAGGAAGCCCGTCAACTCGTCGCCGAAGGCGTGAAGGAGATCAACCTGATCTCCCAGGACACGACCTACTTCGGCATGGACCGCTGGACCGATGCCCGCCCGAACCCGCGCAGCAAGGTTGACTCCACGAAGGGCGAATCGCTCGCCTCCCTCCTCCGCGAACTCGACCAGATCGAAGGCGATTTCTGGATCCGCCTGCTCTACACCCACCCGGCCCACTGGAGCGACGAGCTCATCGAGACCATCGGCCAGTCCAAGCACGTGGTCCGCTACGTCGACATCCCGCTCCAGCACGTGTCCGACAAGATGCTCGGCGCGATGCAGCGCGAGACCGACGGCGCCTACATCCGCGATCTGATTGCGCGTATGCGCGCAGGCATCCCCGAACTGGTTATTCGCACGACCTTCATCGTCGGCTTCCCTGGCGAGACCGAAGAAGATTTCACTGAACTCCTCGCCTTCCTCGAACAGACCAAGTTCGACCGCGTCGGCGTGTTCAAGTACTCGAAGGAAGAAGGAACCAAGGGCGCCAAGATGGAAGGCCATCTCACCGATGAGGTGAAGGCCGATCGCTATGCCCGTGCCATGCTCCTCCTCCAACGTCTTTCCAAGCAACGCGGTGAAGCCTTTGTGGGCCGCAAGCTCCGTGTCCTTGTCGAAAGTCCGGGCATTGCCCGCAGCGTCGGTGACGCCATGGAAATCGACGGTGTCGTTAAGGTGCCTAAGAAACTCCCCATCGGCGAATTCGCCGAGGTGACCGTGACCGGCGCCGAGGAATACGACCTAATCGCGAAGTAATCAGCCTTCGGCGTCGCGTTCCGGCGCCACTTCTGCCGAAGCCGCCGCGGCCGGAGAGTCGCTGAGACGAATAAGCGCATCCAAAGACGTGAAGTGGCGCGTCCAATCGGTCATGTCCGGGATATCGCCGACGACGGTCGAGAACAGCTCTCGCTTCTCCTGCTTGAGCTCTTCGATGCGTTCTTCGACCGTGCCGGGGGCGATCATGCGATAGATGAGTACGGGGTTCTTCTGCCCGATACGGTGGACGCGATCGACGGCCTGGGCTTCGACGGCGGGATTCCACCAAGGGTCCATCAAGAAGACATATTCGGCGGTGTTAAGCGTGATCCCTGTGCCGCCAGCCTTGAGCGACGCCAGGAACAAGGCGGGACCCTTGGTCTCCTTGAACTGCTCGACCGGTGCGGAGCGGTCCTTGGTCTCGCCGGTGAGCTCATAAATCGGCAACGACGGCAGGTCGCGGGCGAGCGCGGACTTCACGCGCTCGATGAGCGAGACGAATTGCGAGAAGACGACCGCCTTCGAGCCGTTGGCCGCGATCTCGGAAAGTTTGGAGACCAGCAGCGTGACCTTACCCGAATGGGCCGAGGGGCAATGCGAATTCTCCGGTAGCAGACCCGGATCGCAACAGACCTGCCGAAGACGCATGAGGAGCGTGAGCACCGAAGTGGCGTCTTTCGAGAGCAACGAAGCGAGCTCGCCCGACAAGCCGCTGCCCTGCGTGAGATGCTGATAGAGTGCGCGCTGTTCGTGGGTGAGCGGGCAAGGCAACACGACTTCCATCTTCGGCGGGATATCCGCCGCGACATGGCGCTTGAGACGACGCAGAATGAAAGGTGAAACCTGACGGCGAACCTTGCCGAGGGCGATCGAGGGATCGCGCAGCATCATGCGCTCGAAGTTGGCGCGCTTACCGAGTAGGCCCGGCATCAAGAAACGGAAGATCGTCCAGAGGTCAGTCGGACGGTTTTCCAGCGGCGTACCGGTGATCGCGATGCGGTGATCGGCCTGCAAGGAGACGCAGGTCTGCGTCGTCTTGGATTCGGGGTTCTTGATCGCCTGAGCTTCGTCCAGTACCGCGTAACCGAAGCGGGTCTTGGCGAGCAGGTCGGCATGGCGACGCAACTGGGTGTAGCTGGAGATCCAGAGCTTGGCTGAGGGATTCGTGACGAAGTCCTCGTCTGCCGTGAGTACGGCCACGCCAGCGCTCATCTCGGGATGGAAGCGCTTGATCTCGCCAATCCAGACGGGGATGACGCTGGCCGGGCAGACGATGATGGACCTTTCACCGATGGGGCGCGAAGCGAGCAAGGCGAGAACCTGGACGGTCTTACCGAGTCCCATCTCGTCGGCTAGCAACGGATGCGAGCCCAGCTCGCAGAGACGACCCAGCCAAGCGACGCCCTTGGCTTGATAAGGACGCAGGTGGGCCGGGAGATTATCGGGCGGCATCGGCTCCTGGAGCAGCTTATCTTTCCAGGCCTTGAGGTCGTCGTTGAGCTTGAGCGCACCGACCGCGGCATGATCGAACAATGAAAGCAGCAGGTAGCGCGGCACTTCGCCGTCCTTGGCGCGCCAATCTTCAGAGAAATCAGCGACCGCGGCATTGTAAGCCACGACTCCCTTGCCGGGTAGGATGACCGGACGGCCGCCGGCCTTGAGCAGCAGCTTCTGTTCGTCCGCCAGGAGGCGATGCCCGCCGGCCTTGAGGCGCCAGTTCAGTTTGAAGGATCTCCCGTCCGCGGCGGATTCGGCCTCAGCGTCGACGGCGACCTGCAGCTGTTCGTTGCGGAAGATATTAAGGGCGTCCTCGCCGATAAGCTTGAAGCGCTTGCGCCAGTCATTGAGCTCTTCGCGCACGAAGCGTTCGATCCGGCCGATGTTATCGATGGCCCAGGCGCCGGTGGCCTTGCTGTACACGAAGCCGGCGCGGTGCGCGACGGTGTTGAAGCGGAAAAGGGTCTGACGCTGCTCGTCGGAAAGCTCGTCTCCGGGGATCGCCCCGGGGCCGAAGCAGTTCCAGGCGTGCCCACCCCGCCCCGTCCAAGCGGCGGAAATCTTCAGCCCATCGGACGACAGATCGAAGGACACCTGTAGCTTCAGCGAGGTACGGGCATTGGCATCCTTGCGCTCGGGTTCCTTGGGCGCCTCAGGCGCGGCCGCGGCCGCCGACTCGTCGATGGCCGGGATCTCGTCGGCGATCAGCTCTTCGATCTCATAGATGGAAGCCACGGCGAAAGGCGCGCCGTTCTCCTCTTCGGGCAACGAGGTCCGCCATTCCAATTTGGCCCCATTGATCTCGATCACCGCCCGGACGGTCTGTGTCTCGGTGCGTGTGACGGCTTCGGCATTCTCGGGCTTAAGTTCAATCTGTCTGACCAATCCTTCGGTATAAAGCCGGCGGCCTTCGACAAGATCGGCCTCCTTGAAGGCGGACTCCCACTCTTCTGGAATCGACACAAACCACCTCTCCAGGGCTTCCGTGGAGTAGGAGCGATTGGCCGGACGTGGGGACGACATCGACGGACCCGAATTAAACTTGCCCCATTTTGCTGTTACAACCCCCAAACTCTGCCAATTTTAAGCAGGGTCCGGTCTGGCTTCGACTGGGTCTGGGCTTGTTATGCACGGGTTCCAGCGTCTAGGATTTACGTCCCTTTTACAGGCAAAGAAATGAAACATCTTAGCGTCGGAACCCGCTGGAATGCGGACCTTGTATCCTCTTATCACGAACAGTGGTCCCGGGACCCCTCCTCCGTGGACGCCGAATGGCGTGCCTTCTTCGAGGGCTTCGAGCTCGGCATGAGCCTTCCGCCCAAGCCAGCCAAAGGCGCCGCTCCCGCCGCCGGTGGCGTTGACGCCGCCGCCCAGTGGAAGGTCCTCGCCGCCATCAACGCCTACCGGACGCTCGGCCACCAGCAGGCCCGCATCAACCCTCTCGCCGAACCGACGCCCCACTTCGAGCTCTCCGACAAGGCCCTCGGCCTCGACGGCATCCCGGCCGATCGCCTCTTCCACACTGGCGATTTCCTCGGCGGCAAGATGCTCCCCCTGAGCGAAATCCTCGCCAAACTAAAGTCCACCTACTGCTCTCCGATCGGCGTCGAGTTCACCCACATCCAGGATGGCGAGCGTCGCCGCTGGCTGCAGGAGCGCATCGAGTCCTCCGGGCTCCGTCCGGCCTATGACGCCGACGCGCGTCGTCGCTTTCTCCGCTCCATCGTTCAGGCCGAGCAGTTTGAACGTTTCCTTCACAAGACCTTCGTCGGCGCCAAGCGCTTCTCCGTCGAAGGCGGCGAAGTGATGCTGTCCGCGATCGACCAAGTCATCCACCGCGCCCCTGGCTTCGGCGTGACGGATCTCGTCATCGGCATGGCCCACCGCGGCCGCCTCAACGTCCTCGTCAATATCTGCGGCAAGAAGGCCGAAGCCCTTTTCGGTGCTTTCTCCGAAAATCACATCCCAGACACTACGCACGGTGACGGGGACGTGAAGTATCACCTCGGCTACGCCGGCGCCCGCGTCGTCGACGGCAAGGAAGTCAGCATCACCCTCGCCTACAACCCCAGCCACCTCGAAGCCGTCAATCCAGTCGTACTCGGCCGCACCCGTGCCCTCATCGACGTCCAAGGCGGCAGCGACCGTTCGAAAGCCCTGCCCATCCTCCTGCACGGAGATTCTGCTTTCGCTGGCCAAGGCGTCGTGATGGAGACCCTCAACCTGGCCGAGCTCAAAGGCTACCAGGTCGGCGGCACGCTGCACATCGTCACCAACAATCAGGTCGGCTTCACGACCAACCCCGACGAGTCCCGTACTGGCCGTCATTGCACCGAGATCGCAAAGTTCACCGAATCCCCGATTCTCCATGCCAACGGTGACGACCCTGACGCCGTCGTCCTCGCGACCGAAATCGCCTTGGAATACCGCCAGAAGTTCGGCGCCGATGCCGTCGTCGATATCGTCTGCTACCGCCGTTACGGCCACAACGAGACCGATGAGCCCGCCTTCACCCAGCCGGTGCTCTATCGCGAGATCTCGGCCCACTCTTCCGTCGCCGACCTCTACGCTTCGCGCCTGACCGAATCCGGTTCCGCTCCGGACGGCGAACTGATCGCCCTGCGTACGGAGTTCGACATCATGCTCAACGCCGCTCAGGAACGCGCCCAAGCCGCCCTCGCCGTCGAAATCGAGGAACGCAAAAAGAATCCGGTCGGCGTCCGTCCGTTCCGCTCACCCTACGAACACAACGTCGACACGTCCGCCCCGCAGGAGCTGCTCGATAAGGTCGCGCCGGTCCTCTGGCAGATGCCGCCCGACTTCTCGCCCAACCCGAAGATCAAGCGCCTGCTCGATATCAAGGCCGACGCCTATAAGTCCGGCCTCAACTTCGACTGGAGCCTCGGCGAAGGCCTCGCTTTTGCTTCCTTACTTGCCGAAGGCTACCCCGTCCGCATCTCCGGCCAGGATTGCGAACGCGGCACGTTCTCGCATCGCCACGCCGTCCTGCACGATCCGTCGAACGATGCCGAATACTGCCCGCTCGGTTCCATCGCCGGAGCCGAAGTCGAACTGGTCAATTCCTCGCTCTCCGAATACGCCGTCCTCGGTTTCGACTATGGCTACTCGCTCGAAGCCCCCGATTCGCTCGTGATCTGGGAAGCCCAGTTCGGTGACTTCGCCAACGGTGCGCAGATCATGATCGATCAGTTCATCGCCTCCGCCGAATCGAAGTGGGGTCAGACGAGCGGTCTCGTCATGCTCCTCCCCCACGGCTACGAAGGCCAAGGCCCAGAACACTCTTCCGCCCGTCTCGAACGCTTCCTGCAGCTCTGCGCCGAAAATAATCTGCAGGTCATCCAGCCTTCGACCCCAGCTCAGCTCTTCCACGCCCTGCGACGTCAGGTGAAGTCCGAACATCGCAAGCCGCTCGTGGTCATGACGCCGAAGAGCCTGCTTCGCCACAAGGCCTGCGTCAGCACGCTCAATGACCTGACCAAAGGGCGCTTCCAGGCCGTCCTCGCTGACGCCACGCCGCCCGCGACGACCGAACGCCTCATCCTTTGCTCCGGTAAGGTCTTCTACGAACTCGACGCGGAACGTGCCGCCCGCAAGGACACCACCACGAGCATCGTACGCCTCGAGCAGTTCTATCCTTTCGACGGCGAAGCGCTCGCCAAGGTCCACGCCTCGCTGGGTTCGCCCAAGAAGGTCGTCTGGGTCCAGGATGAACCGAAGAACATGGGCGGCTGGTCCTTTGTCGCCGATCTCATCGAGTCCACCCTTGGAATCCGACCTGCTTACGCTGGGCGCGATGCGGCCGCCTCCCCGGCGGTGGGTTCACTGGCGGTCCACAAGATCGAGCAGGCGGACATGGTGAAGCAGGCCTTTACGGCCTAATAGGGTTAAGAAGCAGGCTTTCTTCGCTCGGGAATCCCTCCTACTACTCCTTAAACGGTCATCGTAGGTCGTTTAAAGGGTCATTTCCCCGTTGAAACGAGCAGGAATGGGTTCCAAGGTTGAACCTACCTAATTTTCATGGCCGTCGAAGTCAAAATCCCTCCCATGGGCGAATCCATCACCGGGGGCCTCCTGGCCGCCTGGCTGGTCAAAAGCGGTGACGCTGTCCGCAAGGGCCAAGCCCTCTTTTCCTACGAAACCGACAAGGTGACCTCCGAAGGCACCGCTGAAGTCGACGGCAAGATCACCATCGCCGTCGAAGCGGGCACCGAAGTGCTCGTCAATCAGGTCGTCGCCACCATCGAAGCAGGTGCCGCCGGCAACGCTCCTTCCGCTCCGGCCGCCGCTGCTCCAGCCGCCGCCAAAACTGCTTCTGCCGCTCCGACTCCTGCGCCGAAAGCTGCGCCGGTTGCCGCCAAGTCCGGCGCCGCCGCCGAAGTCTCTCCCGCGGTCCGTCGTCTCTCTGCTGAAACCGGTCTCGATCCCGCCGGCGTCGAAGGATCGGGCAAGGCTGGTCGCGTGACCAAGGGCGACATGCTCGCCGCCCTCGCAGGCCAGACTCCGATCCGCGCCGTCGCCCCGGCCGCTGCCGCCGCTCCTTCCGCCTCCGCCGCTCCGGCCGCGCCGGCCGCCCCGGTTTCGATCCCTTCGCGCGATGGTCGCACGACGCGCAAGCGCATGTCCCCGCTGCGTCGTAAGATCGCCGAACGCCTCGTCCAGGCGAAGACGGAGACCGCGATGCTCACGACCTTCAACGAGGTCAACATGGCTCCGGTCATGGAACTGCGCAAACGCCACGGCGATGAATTCCTTAAGAAATACGGGGTTAAACTCGGCTTCATGTCCTTCTTCGTCAAGGCCGCTGTCCAAGCGATGAAGGAAGTCCCCGCGATCAACGCGCAGCTCGACGGCGAAGATATCGTCGAGAACAACTTCTTCGACATCGGCGTGGCCGTCGGCACCGACAAGGGCCTGATGGTCCCGGTCGTCCGCGATTGCGATCAGCTGAATTTCGCCGGCATCGAGAAAGCGATCGGCGACTTCGGCAAGCGTGCTCGCGACGGCAAGATTCAGCTGGCTGAACTCCAAGGCGGTATCTTCACGATTTCGAACGGTGGCATCTACGGCTCGATGCTCTCGACGCCGATCCTCAATCACCCGCAGGCGGCCATCATGGGCCTCCACAACATCGTCGAACGCCCCGTCGCCGAGAACGGCCAGGTCGTGATCCGTCCGATCATGTACCTAGCCCTCTCGTACGACCACCGCATCATCGACGGCAAGGAAGCCGTGACCTTCCTCGTCAAGGTGCGCCAGTTCATCGAGGACCCGCAGCGCTTGCTGTTCGGCGTCTAATCCTACTCTCATAATCCTACCTCAATGTCTCAATTCGATCTCGTTGTAATCGGCTCCGGCCCCGGTGGCTATGTCGCCGCCATCAAGGCCGGCCAGCTCGGCCTCAAGGTGGCCCTCGTGGAAAAGGACAATTCCCTAGGCGGCACCTGCCTCAATGTCGGCTGCATCCCTTCTAAGGCCCTCCTGCACTCCACCGAGGTCTACCAGCACGCCTTGCACGGCAAGAAGCACGGCCTCGTCGGCGCCGAGAAGATCACCTTCGACGTCGCCGCGATGCTCGCGAATAAGGACAAGGTCGTCGCTCAGCTCAACATGGGCGTCGGCGCCCTGCTCAAGAAGCGCAACGTCGAGATCGTCCGTGGCCTCGGTCGCCTCGTGAAGTCCGGCCAGGTCCTCGTCCGCTCCACGGCCGGCGACCGCACGCTCGAGACGAAGAACATCCTCATCGCCACGGGCTCCGTCCCGATCGAACTGCCTTTCATGAAGTTCGACGGTGAAACCGTCATCTCCTCCGACCACGGCATCTCGCTGAAGTCCGTCCCGGAAAAGATGGTCGTCGTCGGTGCCGGCGCCATCGGCCTCGAGCTCGGTTCCGTCTGGGCCCGTCTCGGCTCCCAAGTCACCGTTGTCGAGATGCTGCCCTCCATCGGCGGCCCCGCTTACGATGCCGACGTCGCCAAGGCCGCGCAGAGCGCTTTCGAGAAACAGGGCATCAAGTTCGAGATGGGGGCCAAGGTCACCGGCGTGAAGAAGAGCGCCGCCGGCTCCGCCCTCACCGCCGAACGCGATGGCAAGGCCCTCGAATTCGCAGCCGATAAGATCCTCGTCGCCGTGGGCCGCAAGGCCAACACTTCCGGTCTCGGCGCCCAGGAAGCCGGCCTTAAACTCGACGAACGCGGTCGTATCGTCATCGACGCCCACTTCTTGACCAACCTTCCCGGCGTCTACGCCATCGGTGACGTCGTCGCCGGACCGATGCTCGCGCACAAGGCCGAAGAAGAAGGCGTCGCGGTCGCCGAGAACCTCGCCGGCAAGCATGGCCACGTGAACTACGCCATCATCCCCGGCGTCATTTACACCGACCCTGAAGTCGCCTGCGTCGGTCTCTCCGAAGCCGAAGCGAAGGCCAAGAACATCGAAGTCGCTATCGGCAAGTTCCAGCTCGCCGGCAACGGCCGTGCGATCGCCTCCGACTGCACCTCAGGTTTCGTCAAGGTCATCGCCTGCGCCAAGACCGACAAGCTCTTGGGCGTCCAGATGGTCGCCAAGGGAGCTTCGGAAATGATCGCCGCCGCCTGCGCCCACATGGAATACGGCGGCAGCGCCGAAGATGTCGCCCGTACCTGCTTCGCCCACCCGACCGTCAGCGAATCCTTCAAGGAAGCCGCGATGGCCGTCAGCAAGTCGAGCATCCACTCGCTCTGAGCGAGGGTCGGACTTTTGAACGAAAGGGTGCGAATAGCACCCTTTCTTATTTTACGCCCAAACAAGGACGCCCTCCCAAATGAAGGGAAGGCGTCGAATGAAAAGTAAAGGGCCAGGCTTACCACGGCACACGGGTGGACTGACTGCCGTTGCTTCCTTCCGGACCTGGCGGGGTTCGTCTGCCACCCGTTGCATGGGGCCTGACTTGCTAATCTTAATGCCCGCCTAGTCCGTTCTTTTCAATCCCCAACTTAACCCCTAATCATTCCCCTTTCCGATGGCCGAAATCCCCAAATCTTATGAGCCGCAAGGCGTCGAACAGCAGTGGTATGACCGCTGGGTCGCGGCCGGTTGCTTCAAGGGCAAGGTAGACCACACCCGCGAGTCCTTCGCGGTGATGATCCCGCCGCCGAACGTCACGGGCGTCCTGCACATGGGGCACCTGCTGAATAACACGCTGCAGGACATCATGGTCCGCCGCGCCCGCCAAGAAGGCAAATCCGCGCTCTGGCTTCCAGGCACCGACCATGCCGGCATCGCCACACAGTCGCGCGTTGAAAAGGAACTCCGCCAAAAGGAAGGCAAGACCCGCCACGACCTCGGTCGCGAGAAATTTATCCAGGTCGCGTCCGAGTGGCGCGACAAGCACGGCGGCATCATCCTCGGCCAGCTCCGTAAACTCGGTGCCTCTTGCGATTGGGATCGCACGGTGCACACGCTCGACGCCGGCTACTCGCAGGCAGTCCTCCAGACCTTCGTCACGCTCTACGAACGCGGTTACGTCTACCGCGGCAAGCGCATGGTCAACTGGTGCCCGGTCTCACAGACCGGCCTATCCGACGAAGAGGTGATCATGAAGCCCTCCAAGGGCTCGCTCTACCGCATGCGTTATGAGGTCGCCGAGATTCCTGGCACCTACCTCGAGATCTCCACCACGCGCCCCGAGACCATTCCGGGCGACGCCGCCGTCGCGGTCCACCCGGACGACGAACGCTACAAGCACCTCATCGGTAAGCACGTCTGGCGCCCCTTCCCTCGCGCGCAGATCCCGATCGTCGGCGACACCGCCGTCGAGAAGGATTTCGGCACAGGCGTCCTGAAGGTCACGCCGGCCCACGACCGCACTGACTTCGATATCGGTAAGCGCCATAACCTTCCGGTCGTCGATGTGATGAACCCGGATGGCACGATGAACGCCGACGCGGGTCCGCTCGCCGGCGTAGAACGCTTCAAGGCCCGCGGCTTGGCCGAGAAACTCCTCGAAGAACTCGGTGCGCTGGTGAAGACCGAACCTTACGAGAACACGGTCGGCTATTCGGAACGTGCCGACGTCCCGATTGAGCCTCGCCTCAGCGAACAGTGGTTCATCCGCTACCCGAAGATCGACGAAGCCAAACGCGCCGTCACCTCAGGCATCATCAAGTTCCACCCAGAACGCTGGACGAAGACCTATCTCCACTGGCTCGAGAACATCCAGGACTGGTGCGTCAGCCGCCAGCTCTGGTGGGGCCACCGTATCCCGGTCTGGTACCGCAAGGGCGCCGACCGCAACGACCCGAAGAACCTGCACGTCTCCCTCACCGCCCCCGCCGACGCCACCAACTGGGAACAGGATCCCGACGTGCTCGACACGTGGGCTTCCTCGTGGCTCTGGTGCCTTGCGACCATCGGCTGGCGCAAGCCGGGCGAGACGACCGAAGAATTGAAGCACTGGTATCCGACCGGTGCCCTCGCGACCGGACCCGACATCATTTTCCTCTGGGTCGCCCGCATGATCATCGCCGGCCTCGAACTGCACGGCCCCGAGAAGAAGACGCTCACCGATGACGAGATCCGCCAACGGATCCCGTTCAAGCGTGTCTATTTCAACGGTATTATCCGCGACAAGCTCGGCCGCAAGATGTCTAAATCGCTCGGTAATTCGCCCGAGCCCCTCGACCTCATCGCGAAGTTTGGCGCCGACGGCCTCCGCTTCGGCCTCTTGTCCATCGCCCCCAAGGGCCAAGACATCCTCTTCGACGAAGATCGCGTCAGCCAAGGACGCAACTTCTGCAACAAGCTCTGGAATGCTGCCCGCTTCCGCCAGATGTCCGGCCCGATGGCCGATAACTCGACGCTCGCCGCCGTGGTCAGCCGCATCAAGGCAGCCCAGCTCGATGACGATGACTTCGCCATCCTCCAAGGCCTCGCCGAACTGACCGACAGCACGACCAAGAACCTGGATGAGCACGAGTTCACCGCCTACGCGCAGGGACTATACTCCTTCTTCTGGGGCGACTTCTGCGACTGGTACGTCGAAGCCTCGAAAGCTCGCCTCAAGGACCCAGCCCTGGTCGACAACTGCCTCGCGGTGCAGGATCTCGTCCTGCGCCAGTTCCTCCTGTTGCTCCACCCGGTCGCTCCGTTCATCTCCGAAGAACTCTGGCACCTGCTTGGCTACGGCACGGAGAAGGACTTCATCCAGAACCACCACACCGGCTCCGGCGGCGACCTCCTCCGCGTTCTCCGCGAAAACGGTATCAAGATGAGCGCCGCCAAGGTCGCCGATGTCGCCCTCCTCAGGGAATTCGTCGCCTCAGTTCGTGGCCTCAAGTCGCAGGCTAACCAGGCGACCCGCCGCGATTCGGTCATCACGATCATCGCCAAGGACGCCACGGCGAAGACCCTCCTCCAGGCGAACCGCGAAAAGCTCAGTAGCATGGCTGGCCTAGCCGAAATCACCTTCGCCGACGATGCCGGCGATCGCACTGGCTCGCTCAACTCACTCGGCACCGTCTTGCTCGAACTCTCCGGTACGGTCGACGTCGCTGCGGAAAAAATCCGCCTCGCCAAGGAACTGACTAAGCTCGAACAGGCCGTCGCTGCCGGCGAAGCCAAGCTGACCAACGAAGTTTTCGTGTCGAAGGCTCCCCCGAAGATTCTCGAAGGCGCCCGCAAACAACTCGACGAAGCCAAGGCCAAGCGCGATGAAATCGCGCGCATGCTCGCCACACTCGGCTAAGATGATCTCGACCAGGCTTCATCCCGACAAACAAACCGCCGCACAGGCGATCGCCGGGGAGATAGCCGACCTCATCGAGATACGCTCGAAATCGGGCAAGACGACGGTGCTTGGCCTGGCGACCGGTTCCACGCCGCTCCCGCTTTACGCCGAGCTGATCCGCCTGCACCGCGCTGAGAAGCTGAGTTTCCGCTCGGTCATCACCTTCAACCTGGACGAATACGCAGGCCTTGGCCCGTCGCATCCGCAGTCGTATCGATTCTTCATGGAGGAAAACCTTTTCCGCCATCTCGATATTCCCGCGGGCAATATCCACATTCCCGACGGTCTTTCGAAAGATGCGGCCAAGAATTGCGCCGACTATGAAGCGGCCATCCGCGCAGTCGGCGGGATTGACCTCCAAATCCTTGGCATCGGCCGCACCGGCCACATCGGTTTCAACGAACCGCCCTCTGCGGCCGACACCCGTACCCGCTGGGTCCACCTCGATGAGGTGACTCGTCGCGACAACTCGGTCTTCTTCGGCGACCTCGCTCAGGTCCCGCAGGGCGCCCTGACGATGGGCGTCGCCACGATTCTCGAGGCTCGCCGGGTCGAGCTGATCGCCTTCGGCGAAGCCAAGGCCGACATCGTACATCGCGCGATGAAGGAAGCCCCTTCCGCCGCCTGTCCGGCGACCTGGCTGCAACAGCACCCTCGCTGCACATTCCACCTCGACGCGGCCGCCGCCAAGGCGCTTTGACCAGTCAGATGGACGTCGCCCCCCTCCATCGCTCCGTCATCGACCCAGGCCTCGTTCCGGCCGCCCTCTGGACCCGTGCGTACCTGGGCCGTTGCGCGACTACAGCCGGTTCCTCTGAACTCACCATCGCTCTCCGCCGGGACGATAACACCGCCTCACTGTTCCGCACGCAAGTGCTCGCAGGCGGAGTCGACGACGAATCGACCTATCTTCACGTCGAACGCACGGTAAAGTTCCTGCTCTGGTCGCGTGGTGCGCCTGACATCCTGCTCTGCGGCCCAGAAGCTGCGCCCCTCGCCCGTCGGCTGCAGGCGGATTACTCCCCCGCAGGGGATCGCGCCTTCGACGCCGACTTCCACCGTAAGGTCTTTGAACGCCCCCTTTCATTCCGCGCCGTCACGTCCACCGAGTTGCCCACCGCCGTCTCCGCCCACCTGCCGCTTGGACGCAACCTAGACGGGTGTCGCATCGGTTTCGATCTCGGCGGCTCCGATCGCAAGTGCGCCGCGCTCATCGACGGCAAGGTCGTCTTCTCCGAGGAAGTGAAATGGGATCCCTATTTCCAGTCCGACCCGGCCTACCATCTCGCCGGAATCCGTCATTCGTTAGACCTCGCTGCCAGCCATCTGCCCCGCGTCGACGCCATCGGCGGTTCTTCCGCCGGCGTCTACGTGAACAACAAGGTTCGGATTGCGTCGCTCTTCCGCGGGATTACGGACGCCACTCTTTTCGATGCCCAGGTAAGAAATATCTTCCTAGACCTCGCCAAATCCTACGCCGTGCCATTCGAGGTCCTTAACGATGGCGACGTCACCGCATTGGCAGGTTCGATGTCCCTCGGCCGCAACGCCGTCCTCGGCGTAGCCATGGGTACCAGCGTGGCCGCTGGCTACGTCGATACGGCAGGCAACCTCACCAACTGGCTCAGCGAACTGGCCTTCGTGCCCGTGGATTATCGCCTGGAAGGTCCGGCAGACGAATGGTCCGGCGACCGCGGCTGTGCGGTACAATATTTCAGCCAGCAGGGCGTCGGGCGACTGCTACCCCTTGCCGGTATCGCCCTGCCCGCCTCGATGCGCCTGCCCGAGCAGCTCGAAGAACTTCAGAAGCTGCAGCTCGCCGGCGATCCAAGGGCCCAGCAAGTGTACGAGGCCATCGGTATCGCCTTCGGCTACGCCATCGCCCATTTCGCCAGCTTCTACGAGATGAGCTGCCTGCTGATCATGGGCCGGGTCACCTCCGGCCAAGGCGGCACAATCATCATCGAGAAGGCTCGGATGGTCTTGCGCGACGAATTCCCCGAACTTCGCATCGACCTCGTCGTGCCGGACGAGAAAGATAAGCGCCACGGCCAAGCCATCGCGGCCGCCTCCCTTCCCGCCCTCCGCCGATGATCTCCCTCAACCCTCTCGCGCGGCTCGTGACCCCTGACGGCAAGACCGGTCCGGACGCCCTGAGCCGCACCACACACCTCGGCATCGGCGCCCACCAGGACGACCTAGAGTTCATGGCCTTCCATGGCATCCTCTCCTGCTATGACCGTACCGATCGCTGGTTTGGCGGCGTGACCATCACCGACGGCCGCGGCTCTTCGCGCACCGGACCGTTCAAGGACTGGACCGACGACCAAATCGCCGCTGAACGCGTCCGCGAGCAGGACGCCGCGGCCGTCATCGGCCAATATTCTTTCATGGCCCAGTTGGGCTTCGGCAGCGCCGCCGTCCGCGACGCCCAGCAGACCGCTGTCCGCGACGACCTCCGCCGCATCCTCGAAGCCAGCCGTCCCGAGGTCGTCTACCTGCATAACCTCGCCGATAAGCACGACACCCACGTCGGCTGTGCACTCCGTTGCATCGAAGCGATGCGCCAGATGCCCAAGGTGGATCGCCCGAAGATGATCTACGGTTGCGAAGTATGGCGCGACCTTGACTGGCTCGTCGACAGCGAGAAAACCCCGATGCCGATCTCGGCTCGACCAGAACTGGCCCGCGCCCTCAATGAGGTCTTCGCCACCCAGATCGCCGGGGGTAAACGCTACGACCTCGCCGTCCTCGGCCGCCGCACGGCCAACGCGACCTTCAGCAACGCCCATGCCACCGACCACGAATCGGCCATGCAGTGGGCGATGGACCTGACTCCGCTCGTCCACGACGACAGCCTCGACCCAATTGCCTACACGGTTGGCTTCATCGACCGCCTGAAGTCCGACGTCACCGCCCGCCTTCACAAATCCCTCTGACATGAAGCCCACCCTCCTCGTCCTCGCCGCCGGCATGGGCAGTCGCTACGGCGGCCTGAAGCAGATCGACCCGATGGGTCCGTCAGGGGAGACCATCCTAGATTACTCCGTTTTCGATGCCCTCCGCGCCGGCTTCGGCAAGGTGGTGTTCATCATCCGTCCTGACTTCGAGCAGGATTTCCGCGAACGCATCGCCGCGAAGTTCGCCGGCCGGATCGACGTCGGCTTCGCTTTCCAGACGATCGACCAATTGCCCGCCGGCTTCACGGTACCGGCTGGTCGCGAGAAACCCTGGGGAACCACTCACGCCATCCTCTGCGCCCGTGACGCCGTCCATACGCCCTTCGCGGTCATCAACGCCGACGACTTCTACGGCCGCGACTCCTACGCTTCGCTCGGACGCTACCTCTCCGTACTCACCAACGATTCCACGGCCTACGCGATGGTGGGCTTCACCCTCAAGAACACTCTCTCCGAGCATGGCACCGTCGCCCGCGGCGTCTGCCAGACCGACGCCGCCGGAAAGCTGACCGACATCCAAGAGCTGACGAAGATTGCCAAGCTCGCCCAAGGCGCGGAACACCGAGGAGACGACGGCAAGGTCGTGACTCTCACCGGGGAGGAACCTGTTTCGATGAATATGTGGGGCTTCACGCCAGCGATTTTCCCTCAGCTCGAAGCCGACTTCCGTGCCTTCCTGACCGTCAAAGGCGCCGAGATGAAGAGCGAATCCTACATCCCGATGTCTGTCGGCAGCCTCATTCGCGCCGGACAGGCTAGCTGCCAGGTGCTGCGTTCCGATTCTGCGTGGTTCGGCGTGACCTACCGTGAAGACAAGCCAGTGGTCCAGGCCAGCATCGCTCAGCAGGTCAGCAGCGGCGCCTACCCACCCTCCCTCTGGGCCTGATGATGACCGACCCCGCAGGATATGACGCCGTCGCGATTGCCCGAGAATTCTCCCTCTCCGGCGAAATCGTCTCGGCCTCTCCCTACGGCAGCGGCCATATCAACGATACTTTCAAGGTCGATGTGAAGGCCGAAGGCGGACCATGCCGCTACGTGCTCCAACGCATTAACCACAACGTCTTCCGCCGACCGGACGAACTGATGGCCAACGTGGAACGCGTCTGCGCCCACACCTACGCCAAACTTAAACAATCCGGCGCGCCTGATGCCGACCGACGCACGCTCCGGCTCATCCCGACCCTCGCCAGCAAGGCTTGGCACATCGACGCAGCCGGCAATCGCTGGCGCTGCTACCATTTTATCGAAGACGCCACCGGACACGACGTCGTCCGCTCGCCCGAACAGGCCTACGCGGCGGCCAAATCATTTGGCGCCTTCCAAGCCCTACTCGCTGACCTTCCGGGCGACCGCCTCCACGAGACGATCCCGGATTTCCATCATACTCCGTCCCGCTTCGCCCGTTTCCAACAGGCCTTAGCTAAGGATACCCATGGACGGGCCGCCGCCGCCGTGCCAGAGATTGCTTTCGCCTTGGCCCGCGCTCACGAGGTCAGCGTCGTCGTTGACGCCCTGCGTGACGGCACCCTCCCCGAGCGTGTGACGCACAACGACACCAAGCTGAACAACGTCCTACTCGATGACGTCACCCAAGAGGGCGTCTGCGTCATCGACCTCGACACGGTCATGCCAGGCTCGGTCCTCTATGACTTCGGCGACCTCGTGCGCACTTCGACCTCCCCGGCGGCCGAGGATGAGACCGACCTCTCCAAGGTCCGGATGCAGTTCCCGATGTTCGAGGCCTTGGTCAAAGGCTACCTCGAATCCGCCGACGGCTTCCTGACGCCGAAAGAGAAGGAGCTACTACCGTTCGCCGGCAAGCTCATCACCTTCGAAATCGGGCTGCGCTTCCTGACCGACTGGCTCGAAGGCGATACCTACTTCAAAATCAAACGTCCGACGCACAACCTCGACCGCGCCCGCACCCAGTTCAAGCTGGTCGAATCCATCGAAGACCAGTTACTCGCCATGCAGGCCCTGGTCGCAAGCCCATGAGCAAACGCATCCTCATCACCGGCGGCGCCGGCTTCATCGGCTCCCATCTGGCTCGTCGCTTCTCCGAGCAATCCGAAGTGACGGTGGTCGACGACCTACGCAGTGGCTATGCTCGCAATCTGGAAGGGGTCCGTTGCCGTTTCCTCAAAGGCTCAATCCTCGACGAAGCCGCTCTCGCGCAGGCCATGGACGGGGCCGAGGAAATCTATCACCTCGCCGCGATGATCTCCGTGCCGGAGTCCGTCGCCAAACCGGCCGAGTGCGCTGAGCTCAACACCGAAGGCACCCGGTGTGTGCTTGCCGCCGCCTTGGCCGCCGGCGCCCGCAAAGTCGTCCTGGCGTCTTCCGCCGCCATCTACGGCGACAACCCGACGGTGCCGAAGCTCGAGTCGATGCCACCCGAGCCGAAATCCCCGTACGCCGAAACAAAACTCGCTGGCGAACACCTGCTCGAAGAATACCGCCAAGCCCACGGCCTCGGCACCACGAGCCTACGCTTCTTCAACGTCTTCGGACCGCGCCAGGATCCACGCTCCGCCTATGCCGCCGCGGTCCCAATCTTCATCGCGAAGGCCCTGCGCGACGAACCCATTGGCATCCACGGCGACGGCGGCCAGACCCGTGACTTCATCCATGTGACCGATATCGTCGGCGCCCTCGCCTATGCCGGAGCCTCCAAAGACATGGCAGGCACGTACAACGTCGGCTATGGCCAGAGCCAGTCTATCCTCGCGCTAGCTCAGGAGATCATCCGGCTCACCGGCTCCAAGTCCGCGATCGAACACCTGCCCTCGCGTGCGGGCGATGTCCGTCATTCGTTGGCCTCGACCGAACGGCTGCTCGCCGCCGGCTGGAAAGCACAGTCTTCCGTCAGCGCCGGCCTGGCGGAGACGGTGGCATATTTCCGTCAGCTCAGGGCGTGACCACCAACGTCGTGCGCAGGAGCTCTTCCTGCCCGTCGTTGAGGTTCAGCCAAAGATCATAGGTCCCCGGAGGCGGCAGACGGAGACGGAAAGAAAGCGTCGGGTTAGGCGCATACTCCCCACCCTCGAGGGTCGGATGCATGTGCGCATAGCCGGCCAGTCGGCGATCCGCCGAAAAGACGACCATGTGGCCCAGCGCGCCCATGATCGGCTTAAGTTTAAGCGGTTTGCCTTCGGGGCCGGAAAGCTTGATGCGCAAGGCAGCCGAGGTGCCAGCCACCGTCGAAGAAGCCTGCATCGAGAGGATGACATTACGCGACGGCACCACGAAGGCGTCGAATGCCGCCGGCGAGGCCTTGACCTCGGTCTGCGCGAGCATCACGCGCGAGGTCCGTGCATCCGCGAAATCTACATAGACCTCGAGATCGGAACCGCGGAGACGAGCGGGCATGTCGAAACGCCAGAAGCCGTCATCACCGGGCACGGGATGAAGGTGGGCGTAGTCTCTTTTTCCCCCGGCCTGACGGAGATGCAGGTGGACCTTCCGGGTATGGGAGAGCGCGATCTCGTTGACCAGATAGGGCTGTCCATCATCCTTGATGAGACTCAGCTCGCCCTTGGCTCCGTCCGCCGAAAGAGCGACCTTGAGTTCGACTGGGAACTGCAAGGCCTTCGGCGAATAGAAGTTGGCCTCCTCGTTCACGCCACAGAATTCCACCTCGCCGACGATGATTGGCTGGTGGTCGGCATGCAGGAACGCGCATTGGGTGTCGGGCAAGGCGCGCAGGCCGAAGAACGCCGCCACGGCCAATACACTGATGAGCAGAATCTGGCGACGGGGTGTCATCGGGCCTTCGTACCGGCGGTGCCGGAAAGCTTGAGCAACCGGCCCGCGACATCCTCCGCATCGAAGGAAGGGCCTTCGCTGCGGTACGCGATACGGCCTTCGGGGCTGATCACGATCAAGGCGGCGTTATGGACGATGGTGCCGTCATCCCGCAGCGTCTGGATGCCGTAATGACGCATCAGATCCTTGATCTGACCGGCGTCACCAGTGAGGAAGCGATGGCGAGCATGGTCGATGCCATACCCATCGGCATAGGCGCGCAGGACCCCGGGAGTGTCCGTCCCCGGATCGAAGGTAATGGTCAAGAGTCGGACCTCCGCGGCGCCGGGCATCTTCGCCAGGGCGTCCCCGAGTTGCTTCATGCAGGTGGAGGAAGCTGGACACATCCGCGCCGAGCGGCAGCTGGTAAAGATGAAGTTAAGCGCGAGTGGATGGCCGAGAAAGTCCTTCTTCATGACCAGCCGACCGGACTGGTCCCAAAGGGCCATGTTCGGCATGAGTTCGTTCGGCATGCGCGTGACCATCCGGCCCTTGTCGGCCGTCTCCCGACGAAGCGAATCCGTAACCTCCGCGACCTGACGGACCTCTTCGGCCTCGGCCGAGACGATGCCACGCGCCTGGGTCTCGGCGCCTTCGCTCACGACGTCATAACGGACGGTCCGGCCGACCCAGCCCACCTTGCGGTCACCCTCGGAGAAACGGCGGAGGAAGTTCGTCGAACCATCCGCATGGGCGATTTTCGCCCAGCCGTCAGCGGCGACGGAGACCACCTTCCCGGTCTCGGGGGCGGCGGAAAGTCCAACAACGGAGAAGAAGAGGGCGAAGACGCGACGCATGTTCAGAGGTGTTCCTTGGAAGGCCCGAGCATCAATTCGACCATCCCATGACGGACACCGCGATGGGAAAGATGAAAAGCTTCGGCGCCGGTGAGATCGGCGATCACACAAAGGGTAATGAGGGCAGCCGGCATGATGTCGGCGCGGTCGGCCGGGATGCCCGGGATTTTGCGACGGCCTTCGATGTCTAGGGCGCACATCTGGTCTCGCAGTTCGCGGATGCGCAAGACCGGTAGACGGCCACCAACCGGGGTTTCACCGATAGCTTCGAGATGCAGGGCAACGGCCGCGAAGGCGCCACCGGCTCCGATGATGAGGTAGTTCTCGGCTGCATTGGCCGGAATGACCGTCTGCAGTACGCCCATCAGGTGAGTACGGATCGACGCCTGATCGAGCTCATCCACGATGCCGGCGCCACCACGGAGGTAGCCATTGGTCATACGGACGGAGCCCAAAGGGAAACTGCGAGCCAAGACGTAATGCTGTCCACGAAGAGCAGTGACCTCAAGGCTTCCGCCGCCGAGATCGAAGGCCATGATATTGGCGTAGGCCTTGTAAGCAGGGTCCGTCCGCACGCCCGCGCCGGCGAGCCGGGCCTCGACCTCGCCTGACACGATCGTGAGCGGGACGCCAGTCACCGTACGCACCGTTTCAGCGAAGGCATGGCGATTGGAACACTCTCGAACCGCGCTCGTGCCAAGGACAGTGAAACGCGTGGCTCCTTTGGTGCGGGCGAAATCCAGCAGGCGTCCGATCGCGGCGGCGGCGGCCGCTTGAGCCTCAACGGGAAGCGGGTCGCTAGGGTTGACGTCCTGCTGCAGACGCACGGATTCGGTCAACCGGCCGAGCTCGCGACGATCTTGATCGTCCACGACCGCCACCTTGATGGAATTGGACCCTACGTCGACGACGGCGATGGCAGACATGTTCAGAAGAGGAATTGACCTTTGAGACCACCGAAAAAGTGAACGCCGTCCTGCGTCTCGAACTCCTTCGTGCGTGCCGCGATGAAATAAGTCGCGGAACAAGAGTACACCTGGAAGGTCGTGCCGATCGCACATTGCAGCACGATGGGCGAACGGGTGACGCCGCGGGATTCGCGGAAGTTCGTGCCGTCAGTCGCATAATTGCGGACGACGACCTCCAGTTGGGAATCGACGAAGGCCCAGTAGGAGAAGTTCGGGCGGGATTCGGGCGTCTTCAACGCATCAATCGGGTCATAGCCATTGGAGTGGCGGATATAGGAATGACCCCAGGACTTATCCAAATTGACGCCCCAGCGTAGCTGCGCCCCGAGCACCACCTCGGTGCGCACGGTACCCAGTTCGACGACCCCGCGGGCGATCAGATCGCGATAACCGTGGCCGGTCGGATCCAAGTCGAAACGACGACGAAACTCGCCGTCGAGATTGAACAGCAGCTCGTCGGGTAGCTGCGTACCCCAACCGGCAGACTGCGGCGTACCGATGAGGTCGTGGAATTTGTTCTGAATCGTCGAGCCGCCGGCCGAAGGCCCGATGACCCCGAGCTTGGCTTCCACAGAAAACATGCAGTCCCTGCGGCCGCCGCGCTCCAAGATGGCGCCATACCCCCAGCCGACATAAAGCGCGCCTGAATACGGCATGTCGTCGAGCGAAGGATTAGGATTCGAAGTATCCGAAGGCGTGTTGATCTCCTGCGTGAGCGAGAAGAAAGTATGGTCGCCACGATTGATCGCGATCTTCAGTCCCTGGGTGTAGTAGCGATCCTTGTTCTTCGGAGCGAACTTGTCGTTCTCCTCGGTAAGCGAGACGACCCAGACTGCCCGCGGCGTGAGAACGACCGGTGCTTCGGCGGCCTGGGCGGCAGAGGCAGCCAAGGCAAAGGCCATGAGACGTGAAGTCGACATTTCGGAAACAACAGCAAAGAGCCTCCGCCCGAGGGCGTCCACGCCTTTCTGACTTGTGAACGCAGCCTCGCCCAAGTATTTGACTGTCAGGATGTCCCATGCTCCCACAGGCTCGCCTTTTGCCCGGACGGAAGTCCTGGCCGATGGCACCGCCTTGGTCACCGTCGGAGGCTCCTGGAAGATTGATCAACCGCTCCCGACCATCGTCATCAAGGGAGATCGGGCCAAAGTCGTCGCCGAAACCCTGACCGATTTCGACTCTTCGCTACCGGCGTGGCTTTACGCCCACTTCAAGAATATCCGTCAGCTCGATATTACTGCCCTGCCCGTCCGACTGCAGTCGCTCGTGCAGATGGCCGAGAAGGCCTCATCCGAGCACGCCCAATCAGACCATGCCGGTTTCCTGGAGACCTTCGGCAACTGGGGCGTCGAAAGCGGCAGCTCCTGGGGTCGCGCCTTCGAACACGTCGGCCACACCGCGCTGGGCTTCCTCAAGATGCTGGTCGGCCGGGCCAAGGTGAATTGGGGCGACTTCACGCTTCAGCTGCAGACCGCCGGGGTCGACGCGCTGCCCATCGTCGCCCTCCTCGGCTTCCTGACCGGACTTATCATGGCCTACGTCGGCCTCATCCAGCTCCGGCAAGTCGGCGCCACGGTCTACGTGGCCAACCTCGTCTCCCTCGCGATGACCCGTGAGATGGGCGCGCTGATGACCGGCGTGATCGCGTGCGGACGCACCTCGACGGCCTACGCTTCTCAGCTCGGCAGTATGAACGTCAGCCAGGAGACCGATGCCCTGCGCGCCTTGGGTATCAACCCCATCGAGTACCTCGCCCTGCCCCGCATCTTGGCCGTCACGCTGATGGTCCCGCTCCTCGCCGTCTTCGCTACCTTCATCGGCGTTTTCGGCGGGATGATCGTCGCCTGCGCCGGCGACCTCAGCATCGAGCAATACCTCACGCAGGCCGTGCGTGCCATCACCTTCAAGAGCTTCCTGGTCGGCTTCATCAAGTCCATCGCCTTCGGCTTCATCGCCGCGTGGGCCGGCTGCTACCGTGGGTCCGTCGCGAAACGTTCCGCCCTCGGCGTCGGCGAAGCCGCCACCTCCGCCGCGGTACTGGGCATCACCTTCATCGTGATCTTCGATGCGATCTTCGCGGTCATCTTCAACCTGTTCGACCTGTGAGCGACGCCCCCGACATCCTCACCTGCACGGACCTGGCCATCGGCCACGGCAAGACCGTGATCATGGATCGGCTCAATCTCTCGCTGGCCCCTGGGAAGATCCTCGCGATCGTCGGCCCCAGCGGCTGCGGCAAGAGCACGCTCATGCGCGCCCTCGGCGGGCTGGACGAACCGCTCGGCGGCAAGACCACCCTCATGGGCGTCGACCTCGCCAAGGCGGAGGGACAGGAACGGCAGGACATCCTGCAACAGTCCGGCTTCCTTTTCCAAGGCGCCGCCTTGTTCTCCTCGCTCACCCTACGCGAAAACATCGAGATGCCGATGCGCGAATTCCTCAAGGCACCCCGCAAGGACATCCGCCAGCTAGCCGAATACAAACTGGCCCTCGTCGGGCTGGCCGACGCCATGGATAAGCTTCCCTCGGAAATCAGCGGCGGCATGGCCAAGCGTGCCGGCATTGCCCGCGCCATGGCCCTCGATCCGGCCGTCATCTTCCTCGACGAACCCAGCGCTGGGCTCGATCCGTTGAGTTCCGGCCGCCTCGATGAGCTGATTCTCCGCCTGCGCGAAGCCTACGGCACGACCATCGTCCTGGTCAGCCATGAGATCCCCAGCATCCTGCGGACGGCCGACTTCTGCGTTTACCTCGACCCTGACACGGGCACGATGGGCGCGTACGGGCCCCCGAAGAGCTTCCTTCAGGCTGGCAATTCGCCGAAGGTGCACGCCTTCTTCAGCCAAGCACGTATCGACTGACCATGCGCAGATCCGCCAATATGACACTGATCGGGGCCTTCGTGGTCGGAGGCATCCTGCTTATTATCGCCGCCGTGGTCCTCCTAGGGGCAGGCTCCTTCACGGGCGCCAAGCCCGCCGCGATCGCCTACTTCGAAGATTCGGTCAGCGGCCTCGATATCGGGGCCCCGGTCAAGTTCCGCGGCGTCACCATCGGCAAGGTCAGCCAGGTCCTCCTGCGTACCTCAGGCCAGTCGGCGACCGACTACTCCGTCCCGGTGGTTATGGAGTTCTCGCCGGATCTCCTCACCCGCCGTGGCATCGATCAAGCCCTGCTCCAGAAGCAAGGCCTGCGCCTCTCCCTGGAGAAAGGCCTGCGCGCCAAACTGCAGCAGCAGTCGGTCATCACCGGCGTCCTTTACGTCGAGCTCGATTACCTCCCCGACACCGCTTACAAGCTGCACGACCCGAAAGGCGAACTGCCGGAGATCCCGACCCAGCCCTCCAACCTCGGCGCGCTGACCAGGGCCGTGGCCCAGACGCTCGACCAGCTCAGCCGCATCGACTTCGTCTCAATCACGAAGAAGGTGGAATCGATCCTGACCCGCATCGACAAAGGCGCCTCGCAGATCGAGTTCGAGAAGATCAACGGCAACCTCGTCCAAGCCTCGTCCAACATCTCCAAGATCACCGGCGACCCCGCCCTCGCCCGCGCGGTCACCGATTTCTCCGCCGCGATGCAAGGCATCGACACCCTCGTCAAACGCCTGAGCGGCAAGGTCGACCCGGTGACCGACGACATCAAGGCGATGGCGACGGCCGGCCGCAAGGCCCTCGAGCGACTCAACGAGACTTCGGAGAACCTGCGCACGCTCACCAAGCCGGGCTCCCCTGCTCGCCGCGACCTCGATCAGGCGCTGGCCGACGTCTCCGAAGCCGCCCAGGCGATTCGCTCGCTGGCAGATTTCATCGAACGCAACCCCGAGACCATCATCCAGGGCCGAAGCAAGTCAGCCGCCAAGGACGCCAAGCCCAAGGAGGAGCCGGCCGCCAAATGAAATCCCCCGCCTTGCTGCTGTGCCTCACCGTATTACTGAGCGGTTGCATCATCTTCGACAAAAAGAGCGAGGCGGTCACCTTCCACCAGCTCGCCTCACCGGCCGCCGTCACCACGCACCACAGCCCCATCCTCTTCATCCCTCGCGCGATCGTTCCGTCGGCCCTCCGCCGTCCGAACGTCGTGCTGATTGATGACACCGGCTGGGTGCGTATCGAAGACGCCCACCGCTGGATCGCACCGCTCGACCGCGCGGTCTCCGAAGCCGTCGGCCGCCACCTCACCGCACTGACGGGCCTGCCCGCTTCCACGCAGTCGCCGACCGACGAGCACCTCGTCCTGCTGTTGACCGTTGATAAGATGGAGATCTTCGCTCCCGCCGGACCGGGTCGCTCAATCTTCGCTATCCCCGGAACGACGGCGAATACGGACACCGCTACCCTGCAGCTCACCTTGCGCCTCGAAAAATCCGACGGCTCCCTCCTGTCCGCCAAGACGATTTCACAGTCCCGTCCGCTCAAGGAACGTTCCGCGACCGAGTTCGCTCAGGCCCAATCCGCGAACCTTGCCGCCATCTCCGCAGAAATTGCCAAGCTGCTGCCCGCTCCTTCCCCGTCGAAATGACCTCACCTTCCGCTCCTCGCCCTGACGGCTTCTCCGAAGCCACGGGAGAAATCTGCTACGACCTTCCGTCGGCCTACATTCCGCATCCCGCGACCGGCCTGCTACACCTGCCCCGCTTCCTTGCCAAGATCCGCAAGCACCTGAAAGGGGAACTGCCGAAATCCTATCAGCGTAACTTCTGCAAAGGCTTCGACCGCTTCCTCTGCCTGCACCTCGGCGTCGACCCCGAACAGGTCATCGCCTGCGTCCGCGAGACGCAGACCGAAGCCGAACTCGACGTCCGCCTGAAAGCTATTTTTCCCGCCGATCTCCGCGTCGCCGTCTGGAACCGCGAACTGGTCCAGAAAGGCATGAGCCCGATGGGCCGCGAAGCCCTCGACAGCGCCAAAAGCAAGATGGGCGCCGAACAACGCACCGACGTGATCTCCTTTGCGGACATGATCGACTTCGACGAAGGACGCATTCTGTGAATACCAACGACCCCCATCCCAACCGCCTGGTCATCCGGGGCATCGCCGCGCTGCTCGCCTGCCTCAAGCACCACCCCAAGGCGTTGCGCGAGGTGGTCGCCACCGCCGCGTTCGCACCGAACCTCGCCGAATATGACGCCGCCTTCGCCGAACTCGGCGTCAAGACCCGCATCGTCGGGCCGATGGAACTCGCCCAGACCGCTGAAGGCCCCTGCGACGATGTCTGCGCGCTCACGATGCGCCCCGACTTCGGCCTGGCCCGGATCTCGGATTTCGCCGAATGGCGCGAATCCCGCGAAAGCATCGTCATCGCTGATGGCGTGACCGAGGCAGCCGACCTCGCCGCGATCGCCCGTTCGATGGCCGCCTTCGGCCTGAAGCGCCTCCTCCTCTCCGGCGGGACCGAGAAACTCTCCTTCCATCCGGAAGCCTGGCACCTCTCCCGAGGCGCGATGGAACAGCTTCGCCTCATGCGCGCTGCCGCCCTCGGCGGCCTGCTGAAGCTCGTCGAAGACCGTTGCTGCGTCGTGGCTCTCTCCCCGGAAATCGGCCGCAAGATCGACCTCGCCGTGCCTGTCCGCGTCCCGGGCCGTCACCTCGCCCTGCTCATCCCGGGTGGCAAACTCGACCCTGACATCCAGCCGCGCGTCGAACATTGCTACCGCTTCCCTGGCCTAGTCGGTCAGCCCTTGCTCTCGCTCTCCGAAATCGCCCCCTTGGCCATCGCCTGGTTCGCCTCCACGCCCCAACCCCGCGTTGACGGCTTCCTGTCCCGCAAAAGGGCTCGCCACGCCAAGGACAAGGGTTCCAATCCGACCAGCTAATTTCCCATGTCGCAGCCCCCGCCCGGCAACGGCGAGAATGTCCTCTCGCTCCAGAACATCAGCCGCACCTTCTTCACGGCCCTCCAACGCCAGCATGACATGCTCGCGTTCAGCATCGCCGGACTGCACACGGCCGACCCCAAGGCCTACGAGCACTTCTCCTCGGTCTCCCGCGTGATGCCGGTCCCGCAGGCGCACCTGCCTCCGGAGCAGATGCTCGCCTATGCCCGCGGCCTGATGATGCGCACGACGGTCAACGACCTGCTGACACTTTCTTCGGAGTGCATGGTGCAGTGCCATCTGTTGTGCCTCTTCATCCGCGAGCAGGGCAAGAACCAGCGTCGCGACCCGCTGATCGAGAAGATCATCATGGAGAAGCAGCAGGGCTTCCAGCAGATGTCCCTGCAGGACCGCTTCACGGCGCTCGAAGAGAACTTCGGCATCGTCTGCGACCTGGAAGACGGAATCTTCAGCCTCGCCGCCGCCCTCCGCGTGCTCGTCCGCGGCGGCCTCGTCACCAACGACGACATCACCCCGGACGGCTCCCTGACCCTTGAGTTCAAGGCGATGAAAGATTTCGAAGCCCCCGCTGAACCGGAAAAGGCTCCGGAAGCTGAGCCTGAACTTCCGCCCGGCGTCACCCGCCATGTCCTCAGCGATGAGAACAAGCCCAAGACGGTCGCTCGCCTCACGGACACCACCCGCACTTTCAAGCCCGGCGAGATGCTGAGCCTGACGGACTCCGAACTGCTCGGCCTGAACATCACCGTCGCCAAGTTCGTCGACGGCCTGCTCCGCTCCGTCGATCACTTCGGCCGTGCTCAGCTGGGCGAAGGCGCCTAAGCGATGAAAGAGCCCGCGGCACTCCCCCGTCGCGCCTGGCTCTGGGTCACCGCGGCCTACCTCTTCCAGTCCATCCCCGCCGCGGTCCGCGACGAGGCCCTGCCAGTCGCCCTCAAGAATACTGGTTACGCGGACAAGGACATCACTAAGGCGGTCGCTTATCTCGGCCTGATTTTCGGCTTCAAGATTCTGCTGGCACCGCTGGTCGCCGCCTTCCGTCCACGCGGCTTCATTCTCTTCTCCGAACTGGCCATCTCCATGCTGCTCGGCGGGCTGGCCCTGCAAGTAGCCGCAGAGCACCCCTCCTCTCCCGCCATCATCGCCTGCTTGGTACTGCTGTCATTCGTCGCCGCCGCCCACGATTTCGCCCTCGATGGGTACTTCGTCTCCGCCCTCGACGACCGGACCCGCGCCACTCACTCGGGCCTGCTCAACTTCGCATCCAAACTGGGCATGGTGCTGGCCGGGCCTGGCCTGATCTGGCTCGCCGGACGCATCATGGACTACGGCCCTCAATCAGCCGACGCGTGGTCCTGGTCCTTGGTCGCGGCCGGCCTGCTCGCGCTGTTCGCCACCGCCGCCAACGCCCTCGGGCTCAGAAGCGAGACCGACCAAGCTGCGGATGTGCGGACCATCCGCGAACGGTTTGGCGAAATGCTCCAAGGCCTGCGCGCGCTCTTCGTCGACCCGCGACTCATCGCCGTCTTCGGACTGATCCTGTTCTACCGCGCCAGCGAGATTCACATGGCGCGCATCCTGCCTCTCTTCGCCACCTCGACTACCACCGGCGGCTTAGCCTTAGATAACCAGACCTACGCGCAGATGCGCATCGTAACCGCGGTCCTCGGACTGGCCCTCGGCGGCATCATCGGCTCCCAAGTCGTGGCCCGTATCGGACTCGGCCGTTCGCTGATCCCGCTCGGCATCGCGATGCACACCCCTCTAGCCGCCATCGCCTGGCTCGCCGCGAACGGTTCCCACGACCTCAGGGTCATCGGCATGGTCTTCTTCGTCGAATACTTGGCCTATGGAGCCGGCCTCTGCGCCTTACTGCTCGCGATGATGAAGCTGGCCTCGGGTACCGGAGCTGCCGTCCGCTACGCGGCGCTCTCCACCTTAGCCCTGCTTGCCAATTACCTGCCTGGCCTCTGGGCAGGCTCTCTCTCCGACCGCCTCGGCTATGCCCATTACTTCCTGTTCGCGCTCAGCCTCGCGATTCCCGGCATCTTGTCGGCCTGGTTCGCGAAGCGTCACTTCCAGGACGCCTGATCACTCCTTCGGGAGGACGATGAGTTCCTGCTCGAACTGGGCGTCAAGATAGCGCTGCGCGAAAGCCTGCACGGCGGCTTCGTCGGTCAGGCTCATGCGGCGTTCCCACTCGGCGTCGAAATTGGCGCCCAGGCCAGCCACCTCGCGCACGAGCGCGCCCTGCATGCGAGCGCCGGCGGATTGACGACCCTGCCGACGCGAGACGCGCATGCGACGCTTGGCATCCTCGATCTCGTTCGGGGCGAACTTACCCTTGCGGAGGCGGTCGAGTTCGAGGCGCATCTCCTTCGCGACCTCCTGCGCCGAGGCGGGCGCAGTGCCGGCATACAGGTAGAACATGCCCTGATCGACGACTTCGACACGCGTGGCGCCGACGAAATAGGCCATCCCCTTCTCTTCGCGCACCCGGCGGAACAGCCCGCTGGCCATGCCGCTGAGCAGTTCTTCGGTCACGTTCGCCGCGACGACCTCGTCGGGCGCGAAACCGCAGTGCGGGAAAGCGATGGCGACGACGGCCTGCTCGCCCTGGGCACGGTCCAAGACCTTACCAGCCGAAGCCGGGACGTGCTTGGTTAGACCGCGTCGGGTTAAAGACAGCTTAGGCAGGGATCCGAAACGGCGATTCACAAACTCCATGACCGCCGGGCGATCAAAAGCCCCGCTGACACCGACGACGATGTTATCAGCGACGACTAGTGATTTGTGGAGAGCCGCGAGATCGGAGGGCTGGATCTTCGCCAAGGTCTCGGGCGTTCCGCAGGCGTCGATCGACAGGGGGTGTTCACCGAAGTATTGGCGCTGCAGGCGCAGTCGGGCTTTCTCGACGATGTCGTCTTCGGCTTCGCGGCAAGCGGTGATAATTGCGGCGCGCTCCAAGGCGAAGGTCTCAGGCAAGATCTTCGGGCCGAGGATGCCATCGGCGATGAGTTCGGAAATCTGGGCGAAATCCGAGCTAAGGGCCTCGCCCCAAAGTCCGCAGGAGACCTGCGAGCCATGGTCAGCGAAGGTCGCTCCGATGCTGTCGACAAGATGAGCCACCTCTTCCTTGGTGCGATGGACATTATCCCGGGCGAACATGGTGCCCAAGAGACCGGTCGTACCCCGCTTATCGGCCTCTTCGTAAGCGAGGCCGCCGGCGAGGAACACGCCGACGCCAGCTTTAGGAATAGTCGCATCATGCTGCAGGACGACGCGTACGCCGTTATCCAAGGTGAAGGTCTCGAAGCGATCCGGCGTGGTCGTCGCCGTAGAGCTGGCAGTGGACGCGTCAGCCTTGCCACCGCGCATGGTACCGAATGTGACGTTGTCAGGGCGGAGGTACTTGCGCGCTTCGCGCGTCAGGTCTTCGGCTCCCAACTTGGCGAGATGCTCCACGCCGCGCTGCGGCCAGGAGATGTCATGACCGATCGTGGCCGCATGGGCGACGCGGCTGGTCAGCCCATGGATGTTCTTCTGGCCGTTCACCATGGCCACGACGGATTGGCGGCGGACCTTCTCGAACTGGGCTGGCGTGACGCCTTTCTGCAGGAGACCGTCAACGACCTCGGCGATCGCCTGTTCCACCACGGGGGCGGACGTGCCGGCTTCACCTGTCCAGCTGCACCAGGCGAGACCTAGGTCGCGAATACCGAAGCCAGAGGCATCGATACCGTGGACGAGCTTACGCTTCTCGCGGAGCTCGCTCCACAGCAAGGAACTGTTGCCGGCACCCAGCACGCCGAGAAACAAGTCCGTGGCGAGACGGCCATCGTCGAAGTAGCCCGGGATACGCCAGCAGGCGACGCCCTTGGAGGTACTAACCTCGCGGATAAGGTCCGCTCGACGGACGCCGCCCTGCGGCGGCTCCTGATGTCCGGCGATGTCGAGCAACGGACGGCGAGCGAAACGACCGAACCAGCGCTCCGCCGAGGCGAAAACTTCTTCGGGAGGCATGCTGCCGCCGAGGGCGAGCACGACGTTCGTCGGGACGTAGCGACTGGAATGATAGGCACGCAGATCGTCCGGCGTGATGCGTACGAAAAGATCGCGGTGACCGATGATCGGCTGACGGAACGGGTGCGAACGCACCGCTTCCTCGAGGACGGACTTGGCCAGCACCTGGTCATGCTCGTCGTCGCACATCGCAATCTCCCGCAGGATGACTTCGCGCTCCATCTTGGCGTCGGCGTCGGTGATGAGCGGATCGAAGACCATGTCGGCAATCGCTTCCATCGCGGTCTCGAAACCTTCCTGAGGGGCGTCGACGTAATAGACGGTGCGGTCGAAGGTCGTGTAAGCGTTAGAGGACCCCCCACTACGATGGATGGCGTCGGTGAGTTCGCGGTTCGTGAAACGGCCGGTGCCCTTGAAGACCATGTGCTCGAGATAGTGCGAGATGCCCGAACCTTCCCAGCGACCTTCGTGAATGCTGCCGGTGCGCACCCAGGCCTGCACGGTGCATAGACCGATGCCGGGGCGATGCGAGTAGATGACCTCGAGTCCGTTGGCCAGGACCCGGCGCTCAGGCAAGGGGCCGGCAATCTGGGCGAAACTCAGGCCTTCAAGATACGACATGGGCTGGATGTATGCCCCGCCCCCGACGGGGCGCAAGTGCGACCAGTCCGCACCCCGGCAAATGAGACCGAGGAGGGCCCACTCTGACATTGAAAACAAAGGAGGTCCTCGGTATTCCCAACCTTCGCCCACCGACCAAGGAGGGCCCCTCCCCCTTCCTTCCGCTTTCCGATGTATATTCCGCCCGAAATCCGCGCCAGTCTTGACGAAGTCGAACGCCGTGCCGGCTACCTCTGGAAGTTCCTCGACGTCCCGGGCAAACAGGCCGCGATCGCGAAGCTCGAAGAGCAGATGACCGCCCAGAACTTCTGGGACAGCCAGAAGGCCGCCCAGAAGGTCATCTCGGAGTGCAACGGCCATAAGGTCATCGTCGCGCCTCAGGTCGCCTTCCGCCGCCAGATCGAGGACGCCAAGACCCTCGCCGAACTGATCACCGAATCCCCGGACGGCACCGCCGACGCCGAAGTCGAGGAACTGCGCAAGCTTGGCACCGACCTGCTCGCCGCCGTCTCCGAGCTCGAGATCGCCTCGTTCCTCTCCGGCCTGCACGACCGCTCCAACGCCATCGTCACCGTCAAGGCCGGCGCCGGTGGCACGGAATCCAACGACTGGGCCGACCTGCTCTACCGCATGTATACGCGCTGGGCCGAACGTCGCGGCTTCAAGATTGAAGTCGAAGACATCGCCGAAGGCGAAGGCGCCGGCATCAGCCAGGCTACCTTCCGCCTCGAAGGCCCCAACGCCTACGGCTACGTCAAGGCCGAGCGTGGCGTCCATCGTCTCGTCCGCATCTCCCCCTTCGACGCCAACGCCCGCCGCCACACTTCCTTCGCCTCAGTCGACGTGGTCGCGGAAATCGACGACGACATCGATGTCGAAGTCAACGAAGCCGACCTGCGCGTCGACGTCTACCGTTCCAGCGGTAAAGGCGGTCAGCACGTCAATAAGACCGAGTCCGCGGTCCGTCTCACGCACATCCCGACGGGCATCGTCGTGGCCTGCCAACGCGAACGCTCCCAGGTCAAGAACCGCGCCCTCGCGATGAAGATCCTCCGCGCCCGCATCTACGAGAAGACCATCGACGACAAACGTGCCGAGATGGAGAAATATTACGGCGAAAAGGGCGATATCGGCTGGGGTAACCAGATCCGCTCCTACGTCTTCCAGCCTTACCAGATGGTGAAGGATCTCCGTACCGGGGTCGAGACGGGCAACATCCAGGCGGTCATGGACGGCGATATCGACGCGTTCATCAACGGCTGGCTCCGCGCCGGCGGTCCGCGCACGCGCAACAAGGATATCAAGATCGAGGACTAAGTCCTCCGCCCCATGCCCAGCCGGGACATCCTCCGCCAGAAGCTCCTCGATACTCCGCTCTTCGCGGAGAAGATCTGGAAGCTCTCGCCGGAGCCTTGGCCCATCACGGAGGCGCAGCTGCGCGACCTGAAGCGCATCGGCTCGGCCTGCCTCAGTTATCACCGCGCACTCGAACGCCTCTACGTCCGTTCCTTTACGAACAAGAAGATCCTCCGCAACCGCGAGGTCTACGCACCCTGGGTCGCCGAATACCTCGACCGCTATAAGCCCGCCGGCCTCATCGAACATGGCCGCCATCGCGCCGTCAAAGGCCAGTGCCCCGTCGTCCTTCGTCCGGACCTGCTCATCACCGAGCAAGGCTTCACGATGACGGAGCTGGACAGCGTCCCCGGCGGCGTCGGCCTCACGGCCTACCTGAACGAGGTCTACGCCGAGGACTTCCCCCGCGTCATCGGCGCCCACAGCATGCCGGACCGGTTCATGGCCTCGCTCGCCCGCCTGACGCCGAAGGAGAAATTCCCCTTGGTCGCCATCGTCGTCAGCGACGAAGCCGCGACCTATCGCCCGGAATTCGAGTGGCTCGGCGAAAAACTCCGTACTCTCGGCCATGACGTGCACATCGTCACCCCCGCCCAGATCATGCAGATGGGCGACGGGTCTTACATCCCGGTCGATGGTGCCCCCCGCCGCATCGATATCCTCTACCGCTTCTTCGAGCTCTTCGACCTCGCCAACGTGAAGGGCGCCGACGGCATCTTCAACGCGGTCGAAGCCGGGACGTTGATGCTGACGCCGCCGATGAAGGCGTTCCAGGAAGAGAAGCTGGGCCTCGCTCTGCTCCACCATCCGCAGCTCGCCGAGTTCTGGAAAGAAAACCTCCCGGAGGATCACCATGAGGCCCTCTTCCGCATCGTCCCGCAGACGTGGATTATGGAGAAGACCGAACTGCCGCCGACGGCCGTCTTGCACGCCCCCGGCTTCGCCGGCCGCCCGATTCGCGAATGGACCGAGCTCGCCGAAGCCTCCCAGCGCGAACGCAACCTGATCATCAAGGCCAGTGGCTTCCACGAGACGGCCTGGGGCGCCCGTTCAGTGACGCTCGGCAGCGACGTCTCCCGTGAAGAATGGCTCGAGGCCATCGAGAACGCCCTGAACCCCGAGAACGAGACCTTCCACGTGATGCAAGAATACCATAAGCCGTCGCGCCTGACCCACCCGGTCTACGCCGACGACGGCTCGATTGTCCCCGCCGATGGACGCGTCCGCCTCTGCCCGTACTTCTTCGTGGATAACGATACGGTCGAACTTTCCGGCATCCTTTCGACGTTCTGCCCCGCGGATAAGAAGATCATCCACGGGATGAGCGACGCAGCCCTGCTGCCCTGCCATCTGGTTCCCTGAGGCGCCTCCGACGTCTTGCATCCTGCCGGGTTTAAGCCCAAGGTAGGCCCATGAGACTCCTCGCCCTCGGTCTGCTCTCGCTGCTCGCCCTCCTCGGCGACCTGAGCGCCGCCGTCCGCACCAAGGTCGACATGGTCAACCTGACGCCTGATGTCCGGGCCGGCGAAAAGGCCCTCGTCGCCCTGCGCTACCGTTGCGACCCCCATTTCCATATCTACTGGAAGAACCCTGGCGATGCCGGTGCCTCGCCCACCGTCGAATGGACCGAGAAATCCGGCACGGAAGTCGGACCAATGATCTGGCCCGGCCCCAAACTGCTGGACCAAGCCGGCGTAATGAACTTCGTCTACGAGGATGAGACCCTGATCCTAATGGAAGTCGCCATCCCGGCGGGGAAGACGGGTGCGATCACGCTCAAGGGTAAGGCGGAGTGGCTCGAGTGCGACGACAAGGGCTGCTGGCCGCATGACACGCTCGTGGAACTTACCCTCAAGGTCGGCCCAAGCAATACGGCCTATAAATATGACCGAAAGCTTTACCCGAATTTCCGTCCGGTAATCTCGACCACGGGCACGAGCGACGGCAAGACCTTGACGGTCGCCCTGCCCGCCGACCGCAAGCTGGCCGACCTCTGGTTTCCGGAACGCAACTTCGTGACACCCAACGCGACGGTGATGCAGAAAAAGACCGGCGGGAAGCTGACCATCGAACTAAGGGATGCGACCGAGACGCTCAGTTCTGGCCCGCTTAACTTCACGACCCGCGCCGAAGACGGCGGGTTCGTCGACATCAACGTAAAACTGGAATCAGCCGCGGCCAAGTCGGCCACGATCGACCCCACCCAGCCGCACGCCGGCGGCCTCGAATGGCTTCCCTGGTCCCCGGAGGCCCAGGCAAAGGCCCTGGCGGACGGCAAGGTCGTCTATGTCGACTTCACGGCCCGTTGGTGTGCCACCTGCCAGGTCAACAAACGCGTCTACAAGCAGGATGACGTCGCCAAGGCGCTCAACTCCGCCGGCGTCGTCTTGCTCAAGGCCGACTGGACGAAGAAAGATTCCGTCATCGCGGATGAGCTGCGCAAATACGGACGCACGGGGATTCCGCTCAACATCTTCCTGAAGACCGGCCAGCCGCCCGCGATTCTCTCCGAGGCGCTCACCGGCACCGAAGTCCTCTCGGCGCTCTCCGCCGTCACGTCCGGCAAGCCTTACCAAGCCGAGACGACGACACACTCGTTCGCCATCTGGATGCTGCTGGCCTTCGGCGGCGGCATCCTCCTCAACCTGATGCCGTGCGTCTTTCCGATGATTGGCCTCAAGGTCCTCGGCTTCGCCAAGGAAGCCGGCGCCTCCCGCCGAACGGTCGTCCTCAACGGACTCCTCTACTCGGCGGGCGTCATCGCGAGCTTCCTCGCCCTCGCCCTGCTCATCATCGGGCTCAAGTCCGGCGGTAACTCCGTCGGCTGGGGCTTCCAGATGCAGTCTCCGGGCTTCGTGCTTGGCACGTGCGTGCTCATGATCGTGCTCGGTCTCAGCCTAGCCGGCGTCTTCGAAATCGGCGTCGGCCTGGGCGGCGTCTCCGCCGGCGAAGGCGACGGCCGCGTCGCGACTTTTCTCTCCGGCGTGCTCGCCACGGTCGTCGCCACACCATGCACGGCCCCTGGCCTCGGGGCCGCGCTCGGCTTCGCCTTAGACAAGGAACGTTCCACGGGCGAGACGCTGCTCTTCTTCACCGTGATTGGCCTCGGCATGGCGCTCCCCTACCTGCTGCTTTCGATGTTCCCCCGACTGGCCGCGATGCTCCCGCGCCCCGGCGAGTGGATGGAGTCCCTCAAGCAGGGCATGTCGTTCCCGCTGTTCGCCTACGCGCTCTATCTACTCTGGGTGCTGAATGCGCTCGTCGAAGACGCCGCCTGGGTGCGTGACGCCTCGCTGGGGCTCGCGCTCATCGCCACAGCCTGCTGGGTCCTCGGCCGCTGGGGCGCCCTGCATCGCTCAGACAACGAACGCCTCGGCGCCAAGCTCATCGCCGGCGTGCTCTTCGTCGGCACGCTCACCTACCTCTACGCCACGCTCCCTTAAGCGTCGAAACGAGGACAACAAAAAGGCCCGCCGAACGGCGGGCCTTTTGCTTTCAGAACCTTAAGGCTCAGAGCGCGGTGACCGGAGCAGGCGCAGCACCCGCGGCGGACGGAGCAGCCGGGCGGGCAGCCGACTTGGCAGCCGGAGCGGCGGAAACCGGACCAGAGTAGTTGACGTCGACGATGATCGCCTTGCGATCCTTGGCACCGGACTGGCGACCGGCGGCGTTCTTGTCCGCATGCTGCGAACCCAAGGCCATGATCTCGGACTTGGCCTGATTGGCGCCGCTCTTGACGAGGTATTCGCGGACGGACTGGGCGCGACGATCGGAGAGACCGAGGTTATATTCTTCGGTGCCGAAATGGTCGGTGTAACCCGCGATGATAACTTCGGTTACCTTCACGCGACCGGCGACGGCGTCGATCTTGGCGCGTTCGGTGGCGGAGACGGTGTACTTGTCGAAATCAAAGTAGACGGTGGCGAGAATCGACTCAGGCGGAGGATTGCCCGCGAGGATCGCTGCGGCGAGGGCATCGCGACGAGCGTTGGCCGAGCGGGTGTCGATGGACTCAGGACCACCAGAGCCGCCGTTACCGGAAGCGAGCGGGTTAAAGCCAGCCGGGATGCGAGAGGTGCAGCCGACGCTCAGGGCGGCGACAGCGAGAAGGAAGGTGAAACGCTTCATGGTGAGAACGGGGATGAAATAACAGAGGGCGGGAGTCGGCAAGCCTAGTCTCGCTCAGTAGCGCGGGACCTTGGGGTCGATCTTGAGCGACCAGGCGTCGATGCCGCCTTTGACGTTGCTGACTCGGGCATAGCCTTTGGCCCGCAGGAACTGGGTAACCTTCATGCTCCGACCGCCATGGTGGCACTGGACCAGCACCGGGACGTCCTGGGGAATCTCGGCCAGACGCGCCGGCACAGTGTTCATGGGAATAAGTCGGGAGCCCTCGATTCGGCAGACGGCATACTCGTCCATTTCCCGGACATCAACGAGGAGGGGAGGATTGGGACCGGACAGCAGGCGCTGGGCCTCTTCGACGGTTACTTCGAGCGGAGTTTCGGACATGGGTTCGGGGGATGAGCAGGAAACAGGAGCATAGGCGGCCTTCTCAAGGGCACGGATGCTGGGCGCAGAACCGCAGCAAGGACAGGCCGGGTCGGCGGACAAGGCAATCAGCTTGGAGGTGCCCGCGGCGACGTCGACGACCAGCAGCCGCGAGGACGAGCGCTTACCGAGGAGCACCGCAATCACCTCGGAGGCCATCCAGGAGCCGATTACCCCGCAGGTTGCGCCGAACACACCGGCATCGGCGCAGGTCGGCACAGAGGAGGCATCAGGGATGACGGGATAAAGACAGCGATAGCAACCGGTGCGCGGCAGGAAGACGCCGACCTGCCCGGCTTCGCGCAGGACGCTGCCATGCACGAGCGGACGACCGCCCAGCACGCAAGCGTCAGCGGCCAGGAAACGGGTCGCGAAATTATCGGTGCCGTCGACCACGACATCATAACGAGCGACGAGGTCGGCGGCGTTCTCGACGGTGAACCCCTCGGGGTGTAACGCGACCTTCAGACCCGGATTGATCTCACCGAGCGCCTCGGCGGCGGAAATAGTCTTCGGGAGGCCCAAGGTATCGAAACCATGGACGATCTGGCGATGCAGGTTCGAGATCTCGACCTTATCCGGATCGGCGACACCGATGAGCCCGACGCCGGCAGCGGCCAAGTATAGGCCGACCGGCGAACCAAGTCCACCGGCACCCAGCAGCAGCACCTTGGCCTCACGCAGTCGCAGTTGGCCGGCCTCCCCTACCCCAGGCAGACGAATCTGCCGGGAGTACAAGGCCCTCTCATGGTCGCTGAGGCGTTGTTCCGCAGGCATGCCGACAGTGGAACCCCCGCACCGAGCGGTGTCAAACCGCCCCTTCCACGTGTCGGATTGAATAATCCGCCAAGGTGTCCCAACTTGACCCCGTGGCACAGGTCTTCCTCGGCATCGATTATGGCTCCCGGCGGGTCGGGCTGAGCCATGCCGATGAACTCGGCTTCGCCTTTCCCCTGCCCGCCGCGGTCGCGGAAAGCCCCGAAGAACGCTTCGCCCAGATCGGTAAGGAAATCACCCGCCTCAAGGTCACCATGCTCGTCCTCGGCTACCCTCTCTCGGTCGAAGGCGAGCGCACCAAGCGCTGCGACGAGGTCGACGTCTTCGCGGCCGAACTCACCCGACGCTTCAATCTTCCGATCGAGAAGGTCGACGAAGCCCTCACGAGCCAAGCAGCCGACGAGTTCGGCGGCCGGAAAGCGCGCTCGGCTAACGAACGTAAGCAGCAAGCTCGTTCCGGTGAACGCGATTCGCGCGCGGCTGCCGTCCTCCTCCAGGATTTCCTCAACAGCCGCGGCATCGGCTCCTGACATGCCTCCCGCCAAACCTAAGAAACCGTTCACGCCGAAGCTCGAGCGCTTCCTGGCGACGGTCGCCTACGATGGTACCGACCACATCGGCTGGCAGGTCCAGACGGGGCGCCTATCCATTCAAGGCGAACTCGAGGCCCGCTTGTCGCGCATCCTCAAGACCCCGATCATCATCCATGGCAGCGGCCGTACCGATTCCGGCGTGCACAGCGTCGGCCAGCGCTTCCATTTCGACGCCTTCTGGCCGCACCCCTGCAGCTACCTCGTCCACGCGATCAATTCGTGCGAACAGAACGGCCTGTTGGTGACCCAGCTACAGCGCGTTGCCCCGACCTTCCATTGCCGCTGGCATGCCGACGGCAAACGCTACCGCTACGAGATCTGCGACGGCTACCCCCCGCCTTGGGAAGCGCGCTTCTGTCTGGGATTAGGCATGAAGACCGTTGATGTGAAGCTGATGCGCCAGGCCGCCAAGCTGTTGCTCGGCAAGCATGACTTCTTCGCCTTTGGCGCCAACCACGGCCAAGGCATGGAGAAGGAAAATCCCGTCAAGGAGCTGCGCCGCCTCGACGTTCGCCGGCGCGGCAAGCGCATCACGATCATCGCCGAAAGTAGCGGCTTCCTTTATAAGATGGTCCGCCGTCTCGTCGGCGGACTCCTCCGCGTCGGCGAAGGCAAGATGCCCCCCGAACGCCTCGTCGCCTACCGCAAGGAACGCCTGATCACCGCCGAGGTGCCGACGGCGCCCGCCCGAGGGCTTTTCATGGAGAAAGTCTTTTTCAAACCTGGCTCGCTCCAGAACCCCCGCCCCTTGCGGAGCAGCGAAGGCACCAGCAGCTCGGAATAAAGGCCTCTTAATCTTGGGTTAAGGCCTTTTGTGGCATAATCCTGAGACCATGAGATCAGCCTCTTTCGTCTGCGCCACCCTTTGCCTGGCCGCCCATGCCGCGCCTGTCGACCTTCCGTCGCTCTTTGACAAGCGCGCCCTCGTGAAACCGATCACCGAGATTGATGGCATCCTCAGCGACGGCTCCAAGGCCACGGTCTACAAAATCGTTGTCCGCTCCCTGCCCTACGATCACGCGATGGGCCCGTGGTCGCCGGCCACCCTCAAGGACAAAGGCGGCTACTGGGAAGACACCGTCGACAAGAAGCTTTACCGCGTCGACGCCGACTATCTCAAAATCCTGAACAAGCGTGGCTGGAACATGTTCGATGCCGACGGCACGGTACACCGCACGAAGGATCGCATAGAGTTCGACAAGGTCGCGCGCCAGGAACTCGCGGGCTGGACTTACGAACAGGCCGCCAAGGATGGCGTCACGAATTCGGTCATCGAACTGCAGCCGCTCGAACAGATCGTGACGATTTTTCTCCCGAAGAATCCGAAAGCCTCTGAGAAGGTCACCCCGCTGCGCCAGGCGAAATTCTCTCCGCGCTCAGGCCTCGGCATCAGCACCAACGGCATCCGCTTCTTCCCGCCCGAACCGGTCGATCGTATCACGGCGTTCAAGAACATCGCCCCGCTCGACCCCAAGGGCGGCCACACGGGCTTCGGTCACGAGTACCACTACCATCGCGCCCCGTCCGTCATGGACAGCGATAAGTCGGGCAAGGTCGTCGGCTTCGCGCTCGACGGTTTCCCCGTCCGTGGCCCCACGGAAGCCGACGGTTCCACCCCCAAGAAACTCGACACAATCAACGGCCATGATCACGACGGTCTCGGCTATCACTATCACGTCAGCAACGACTGGCCCTACATCGTCGGTGGCTTCAAAGGACCGCTCGGCACCGCTGTCCTTGGCGACGTCGATACCTGCGACGCGACCAAGACCGGTGGTGACGGCGGTAAAGGCGGCAAGGGTGGTAAGGGCGGCAAAGGCGGCTCCAAAGGTGGCGACGGCAAGAAGGGTCCGCCCCCCGAAGGCAAGTAACCCTGATGCGCCTGATCTTCTCGTTGCTGGCCTGCCTCGCGTTCGTCCCTGACGCCACGGCTCAGACCACCAAGCCCAACGTCGTCATCATCATCGCTGACGACTTGGGATGGAACGACATCGGCACACGTAATCCGAAGATCGTCACGCCAAACCTCGTCAAGCTGGCCAAGGAAGGCGTCGAACTCCAACGCTTCTACGGCTACCCGGTCTGCAGCCCCGCGCGTGCCGGCCTCCTCACCGGCGTGCTCCCGCGACGCCTCGGGTTGGTCAACATCATCATGCCCGGCCAGGCCGGCATCACGAAAGCCACCCCCGCCCTACCCGCCAAACTGAAGTCCGCCGGCTACACGACCTCGCTCATCGGCAAATGGCATCTCGGGAACCAGAACCCCTCTTCGGCAGTGGGCTTCGAACACTTCTACGGCTTCATGGGCGGAGAAGTGGATTACCTAAAGCACACCGACATGCGCGGCAAACTGGACTGGCAGCGCGACGGTAAGCAGATCGAGGAAACAGGCTACACGACCTACCTTTTCGCCGACGAAGCCTCGAAGCAGATCCGCAACCGCGACAAGGCCAAGCCGTTCTTCCTCCAGGTGGCTTTCAATGCGCCACACGTCGAACTTGCCGCGCCCGAAGACTTGGTTGCCAAGCATAAGTCCGACGGCCTTTACGGCGCGGTCGTCGAAGGCCTCGACATCGGCATCGGTCGCATCCTGACCACGCTCGACGAACAAGGCCTGCGCGACAATACGCTCGTCATCTTCGTCTCCGATAACGGCGCCCCGCGTCGCACGGGCTCCAACGCTCCGCTCCGTGGCTACAAGGCTTCCGTCGACGAAGGCGGCATCCGCACCCCGGCCATCGTCCGCTGGCCCAAGCACGTCCCCGCCGGCGTAAAGCTCGACCAGCCCATCGCGATCATCGACCTCTTTCCTTCGATCGCCGCTGCGCTGAACCTTCCGCTGAACGCCGAACTGAAGATCGACGGAGTGAATCAGTGGTCCGCGATCGCCGGCGGCAAGACGCTGCCCCGCCCTCCTTTCCTCGTGGCCTCTTCCGATATCGCCCTCTTCGACGGCGATTGGAAACTCGTCGAGACCAACGCCGGCCAACGTGCCCTTTATAATCTTAAGGCCGACATCTCAGAAGCAAAGGACCTGCTCGTGACCCAACCCGAACAGGCTGCCAAACTCGGCGCCCAATTGGATATCCTGAAGAAGGATTTACCTGCCTATTCCGGCGGAAACATCGGCCCCGGCGGCGGCAAGGGCGGCAAAGGCAAGGGCAAGAAGTGACCCCTTAACGCCCGCTTAAGGCTCTTTCAGGTATACTTACCCCATCCCCATGAACTCCCCTCTCCGCAATCTCTCACTCCTGCTCCTCCTGTTCGTTGGCGCACTGTCCGCGCTCACCGCCGCTCCGACCGAAGGCAAGAAGGGCGGCAAGGGTAGCAAAGGCGGTCCGCCCAGCGGCTCCGTCGACACCGTCGCCGCCGCCAAGCCAGCCGATAAGAGCTCACCATTCAAACTCACAAGCCCGGCCGTAAAGGATGGCGAAGCCCTCCCCGTCGAATTCACGGGCGACGGCGCCAGCGCCAGCCCGCCCCTCGCTTGGACTGGCGTCCCGAAAGGCACCCAGAGCCTGGTGCTGATCATGCACCACCTCGACCCGGAAGGTAAGACGAAGATCTACTGGCTCATGTATGACATCGACCCGAAGACGACGAGCGTCGCCAAGAACGCCACCGACTTCGGCAAGATGGGCGTGAGTACGGTCCATCATCGCGTCGAGTACGCCCCGCCGCACTCCAAGGGCCCGGGTGAAAAGAAATATGTGCTCACGCTCTTCGCGCTGTCCGCCAAGCCCGACCTCTCCAAGGCCGAAAGCCCAATCACCGTCGACCCCGTGCTGGCTGCGATCAAGGGCAAGGTCCTCGCCGCCGCCGACCTCACGGTGATCTACACCCGCCCGGCCGGCGCCAGCGACAGCAAGGAAGAGAAGCGCCCGCCGCGTCGCGAAGAAGGTGCCAAGTAAACGGTTTTGATTGGAACGCGACGGTCACCCGTCGTACTCACTCCCCATGCGGCGAGTCTTTCTCCTCTGGCTAGCGGCCCTACTGCCGACACTCCTCTGGTCCCATCCGGAATGGAAGGAAGCCTCGTGCATTGGCGTCATCGACGAGAAAAACACTTTCGCGCTGACGGTGAAGTTCGATGTCCCTTCGTTCTTGGTCGGTCAGCTACCCAAGGACGCGCCGATCAAGGACCTCGATGCGCTGATGTTCACGCCGGGTCGCCTGGCCGCTTCCATCGAACCGGGTCGCCAGCTGTTCCTCGCCGGCCTGCGCCTCGAAGCCGACGGCAAGCCCGTGGCCTGGAGGCTCGAATCATTCCCGACGGCCGAGCAGATCCTGGCGCAATCTGGCCGCCAAGGCGAAGCCGATCGCTACCCGGTGTTGATGAATGCGAAGCTCACGGCGATGGTGCCAGCGGATACGCAGAAGCTGGTGCTCCGCTTCCCTGACGTCTTGGGCACGGTCTTTACGAACCTCCGTAAGGGTATGGAATTCCAGACGGTGATGGCGGTCTCGAAGAACGAACCGGGCGAATTCCAAATCGGCGACGGTCCGGCTCCCGCCGACAGACAGACCTTTTTCACGCTCCTCGCCGACGGATTCGGACACGTGCTGCCCGACGGTTGGGACCACTGCCTCTTCATGCTGGCGATGTTCCTCGGTGCGGCGTCGCTCCGTCAGGCCCTCGGACGCTCACTGGTCTTCACACTGGGACACAGCATCACGCTCAGCGCCGTGGCGCTCGGCTGGATGGGGAACCCCGGCCCTTGGATCGAACCTTTCATCGCGCTCACGATCGGCCTAGGTGCGCTCATGGCCTACCGCGGCACCGCGACAAACCGTCAGATGCTCGTCATCCCCGCTGTCTTCGGGCTCGTCCACGGACTCGGCTTCGCCGCAGCGGTCTCCGATCGCCTCAAGGACTGGGACAATGGCAGCATCGTCCGTATCCTGGTCGGCTTCAATGTCGGGGTCGAACTCGCCCAGATGGCGGTAATCTTCACGTCCGCCGCCCTGCTCTGGGTCGTCCTTCGCACCGGCCTAGGCGAAACCAAGGTGCGACGTTCGCTCTGCCTGACGGTCGCGATCGTCGGCTTCGGCGTGATGGCGTGGCGCGTGGCCGGTATCGCCGGCCGCGTCTGATCAGAGGCGGCCGACGGGACGCTTACCGGCATCGAGCTTCTTGCGCTCGGACGCCGCGAGTTCCTGCAATTCCTTCACGACCTCAGGATGGGCGGCGGAGACGTCGTTGGTTTCACCCTGATCGGCGTCGAGGTCGTAAAGCGAAAGGCCGATCTGACGCTGGTGCGTCGTGGCCGGCAGGCCGTCCTTGGAGGCGGGCACCATATCGACGTAACTGCGATAGGCGTGCGGAAGGTGAAGCTTCCACTTACCCTTGCGCACGGCTTCGAGGCGATCGCCGTAGAAATAGGTGAAGGCTTCCCGTGCCGTGGCCTTCTCGCCCTTGAGCAGCGCGAGGAAGGATTGGCCGTCGATCTCATGCTTCGGCTTGGTCGCGGCGCAGGCTTCGACGATCGTCGGGACGACATCGATATTAGCGGCGAGCGCATCCGTGCGGGTGTCGGGCTTCACGACGCCGGGCCAGCGCACGATGAACGGCACGCGGACGCCGCCTTCGAAGGTTGTGCCCTTGCCTTCACGGAAAGGGCCGGCCGAACCGGCATGACGGCCGAAGTTGAGCCAAGGTCCGTTGTCGCTCGTAAAGACGACGATGGTATTCTTTTCGACGTGCTTATCGACCAGTGCCTTTAGCACAGCGCCGACGGTGCGATCGATGTCGGCCATAGTATCAGCAAACGGCGTGGCGCCCTTGCCCTTGAAATCGGACGAAGCCCCTAGCGGGGTGTGCGGCATCGAGGTCGCGAGATAAAGGAAGAACGGCTTTTCCTTACCGGCGCTCTCACGGATGAAGTTTACGGCACGCAGGCCTTGGGACGAGGTGAGCGCGTCCATGTCGGACCAATCACGGACGAAGCCCATCGGATGGCCGTTCACGTAGCGCGGCAACTCGGGGTACATCTTCCGGCGCGACTCGTCGCCGACAGCGTAACCCAGCGGCCACATATCGTTCGAATACGGCAGGATCATCGAATCATCGAAGCCGTGATTCGGGGGAAGGAACTTAGGGGCATCACCGAGATGCCACTTGCCGACCACGCCGGTGCGATAGCCGGAGTCGCGGAGCAAGGTGCCGAGCGTCTGCTCGTCGTTGCTCAGTCCGGTCTTCGACTGCGGGCCCAGCGCGGTGCCGCCGAGGCCGAGCCGGTTCGGATAACAGCCAGTCATCAGCGCCGTGCGGGACGATGTGCACACGGCTTGCGTCGCATAGAAACTGGAGAAGCGCAGGCCATCCTTGGCCAGGCGATCGATGTTCGGCGTCACGTTCTGCGTCGAACCATAGCAGCCAGGGTCAGCCCAACCCATGTCGTCGCACATGATGTATACGACGTTAGGCCGAGCGGCGAACAAGGTCGCGCATAGCAGAAGGCCCAAAGCAGGGGTAAGCCTCATGGGACTATTACTAGGGGGTTTACCCTAGGTGACCAAGCCCTAAAAGCTGACCACTTAGACCTTCAGGCCGAGCTCAGCGCAGACGGCGGGGTGCTTGCGGGCCTTGTTGATGAACTCATCCACGCCGAAGTCGGCCACGATGAAATCCCCATAACGAAAGGACGGGCACTTGGACTGGCCGGTGATGGCGACCAGCTGGCGCATCTGATGCATGTCGGCCACCACGTCGCGGACATCGAGCTTCACGCCCTGGGTGGCAAAAAACTCGAGAGCCTGGGTGCACCAGGGGCAACCGGGCTTGGTGTAAAGGATAGGCAGAGGCTGCGGCATGAGGGAAACCAAGCGGGGCCAGCCCGGCTTAGCAAGCGGAGAGCACCCGAGGCGTTGACAGTCCCGCGTGGGTTGCAGGAAATGACGCATCCCCATGGAAACCATTCACGGAGCCCCCAGCTACACCCTGCGCAGCGCCGAGGTCGAACTGGCCGTCACCCAGACCGCCGGCCACCTCGCGCCGGTCACGTTCAATCTCCCCGGCCACAAGGCCTCCCCCTACTCGCTCTCGCCCTGGACGCCCACGCAGATTGACCAGTCGCTGCCGAACCTGCTCACTTACCTTCGCGGCGACTTCATGTGCCTGCCGTTCGGCGGACAGGAAAAAGGCCCGCCCCACGGCGACACGGCCAACGCCCCCTGGCAGCTCGTCTCGATCTCCGCGACTTCGCTGAAACTCACGCAGACTGGCACCGACACCGGCGCCACGGTCGCGAAGAATTTCACGCTCATCCCTGGCCACCATGCGATCTACCTGGAACACCTAATCGAGAACCTCGAAGGCCGCTGGAACTACGGCAACCATCCGGTGCTCGACCTTTCGCAGGTTCCCGCCGGCGCGGCGCGCATCGCGACCAGCGCGTTCCGCTTCGGCTCCGTCTACGCCGGCGAGTTCTCCAATCCCGCTACGGGCGAATCCGGTGCGCTCAAACCGTTCGCGGAATTCACCTCGCTTAAGTCGGTCCCGATGAAAGACGGCACGAACACCGACCTCACCCACTACCCGGCCCGCGCCGGTAACGACGACTTGATCATGCTGGTCAACGCACCGGCGACCGAAGCCCAGCCCTTCGCCTGGACGGCCGTGACTTTTCCGGGCTACGTCTGGTTCTCGCTCAAGCACGTCGCCGACTTCCCTTCCACCCTCTTCTGGCTTTCGAACGGCGGCCGCCCCGGCCACCCCTGGGAAAAGCGCCACCTGGGCCGCCTCGGCCTCGAGGAGGTCTGTTCCCACTTCTGCGATGGCGTCGACGTCGCCCGCGAGGATCGCCTGGCGTCCAAGGGCATCCCGACCAGCCGACTTTTCCGCAAGGACCAGCGCGTCCGCCTCCCCCTGATTCAGGCCGCCGCCGCGGTGTCCACCGACTTCGGGCAAGTCCAGAGCATCGTCCCCGCCGGCCCCGAAGCCGTCCGGATCACAGGCGAAAACGGCCAGGCCGTTACCTGCCCCATTAATTGGCAGTTTTTGAAGTCGTAAGTCGGCTTACTCAATTCTTGTCCCTGCCCAAGGAGTCGCCTAAATCCGACCTCCCCGACCCTCCTTTCCTCCTACCATGTCCTCCCCTAAGATTGTCCAAGATCTCTCCACTAAGCAGAGCGGCGTCGCCTCTCTCGTGGAAAAGGAACTCGCCAAGACCGGCGGCCTGCTCCGCCTGGCTCCGTGCTGGGTCCCCCGCTCCTTCCTCCAGCCCGGCAAGCGCCTGAAGCTCCACCCGGATGACCTCTACGCCTTCGGTCTGAGCCGCGGTGGCATCGACGAACGCTGGTTCGCTTCCACGACCGAAGCCGCCAACGACAACCGCACCGCCGACGAAGGCCTGTCCTACGTCGTCATCGGCAACACCCGCTTCACGCTGAAGCAGGCCGTCAAGGAATGCGGCTCCGCGCTCATCGGTTCCAAGATCTGGAGTAAGTACAAGAAGTGGCCCGTCTACTCCAAGTTCTTCGACAACATGGGTCCGATCCCGCACCACATGCACCAGAACGCCAAGCAGGCCAAGCTGCTCGGTCTCGAAGGCAAGCCGGAGTCCTACTACTTCCCGCCCCAGCACAACAACGTCGGCAACAATTTCCCCTACACGTTCATGGGCTTCGAGCCTGGCACGACCAAGGCCCAGGTCCGCGAGTGCATCGCCAACTGGGACAAGGGTGACAACAAGATCCTTGCGCTCTCCAAGGCCTACAAGCTCGAGCCCGGTACCGGCTGGCTCATCGACCCGTGCGTGCTCCACGCTCCCGGCTCGCTCTGCACCTATGAACCGCAGTGGGGTTCCGACGTGTTCGGCATGTACCAGAACCTCGTCGAAGGCCGCGAAGTACCGTGGGCGCTCCTCGTCAAGGACATGCCGAAGTCCAAGCACAAGGACGTCGACTTCATCGTGGACCAGCTCGACTGGGACAAGAACGTCGACCCGAACTTCAAGGACAACCACTACCTCGAGCCGGTCGTCTCCGTCCAGGGCAAGGGCTACTCCGACAAGTGGATCGTCTACGGCAAGGTCGACAACTTCCAGTACTTCACCGCGAAGGAACTGACCGTCGAACCTGGCGCCGAGTGCACCATCACGGACAAGGGCGCCTACGGCCTCATCTGCGTGCAGGGTTCCGGCACGATCAATGGCCAGGTCCTCAACAGCCCGAAGCTCATCCGCTTCAACGAACTGACCGAAGACGAATACTTCTGCACCGAAGCCGGCGCCAAGAAGGGCGTGACCTTCCGCAACACCTCCACCACCGAGCCGCTGGTCTGCCTGCGCTACTTCGGCCCGGAAGTGAATCCGGACGCTCCGGCCATGGGCGCTTACAAGAAGGCCAAGAAGAAGTAAGCCTTCGCTCCACCTACCCCTACCCCTACCCCTACCCCTACCCCTAACCCCACCCCTACGCTCATGAAACTGCACAACGCGATGTGGCCCGGCCTCGTCGGCAAGGAGCCCAACACCGATCACCCTCCGATCGCCCTCGAGCAGATGCTCGACATGACCGTCGCCGCCAACGTCGACGGCCACAAGTTCGACGGCGTCGACCTGTTCCTCTTCCACCCGCACACCGACCCCGACATCTCCGAGGACAACCTCAAGAAGATGGCGGACCTCATCGCCTCCAAAGGCCTGAAGGTCGGCTCGCTCGTGGCTCCGGTCTGGGGTGGCACGGTGGGTGATTCCGCCATGGGCACCGACGAACAGCAGCAGAAGTTCCTCCTCGCGATCGAGAAGGCCTGCCGCGTCGCCAAACTCCTCAACCAGCACGGCGTCCGCCAGTACGGCGTCATCCGCGTGGACTCCGCCGAGTTCGGCGTGCAGAAGTGGCGCGAGAACCCGAAGGCCAATACGGCCCGCATCGTCGACACGTTCAAAAAGGCCGCGAAGATCGCCGAAGGCCATGGCGAACGCATCGCTGCCGAAGGCGAAATCTGCTGGGCCGGGATGCACTCTTGGAAGGCGATGCTCGATACCCTCGAAGGCGTCGGCATGCCGAAGACCTTCGGCTTCCAGGCCGACCTCGCCCACACCTACCTCTACCTGATGGGTTACAACGAACCCGAAGCCGCCCTCCTCCAGGAAGGCTACACTTCGGAACAGTTCTGGCCCGCCTACCGCGAGATGGTTGGCAAGCTCCGCCCTTGGACCCTCGACTTCCACGTGGCCCAGAACGACGGCACCGTCCACGGCACGGGCTCCCACGAGAAGACCGGTCGCCATTGCCAGGCCGATGACGCCAACGGCAAGCTCGACATCGCCGCCTGCTCCAAGGTCTGGCTCGAAGGCGCCGCCGATCGCGGCATGAAGCACATCTGCTGGGATGGCTGCATGTTCCCGAACGCCACGCTCGAGAACCCGAAGACCTGGAACACCATCCTCTCCGCCATGGTCAAAGTAAAGAAGGCCCTCTGAGGTCCTCCTTCCCCCATACTCCATACTCGAAACTCCATACTCTACCTCCCCGCATCATGTCTAAAGCCATTCGCATCGGTCTCATCGGTTACGGCTTCATGGGCCGCACCCACTCCAACGCCTACTCCCAGGTCGGTCACTTCTTCCCGAAGGACAAGCTGACCGCGGGCCACCACATCGTCCGCCAGGCCGTCTGCGGCCGCGACGAAGCCAAGGTCAAGGACTTCGCCGAGAAGTGGGGCTACGCCTCCTACGAGACGGATTGGCGCAAGCTGGTCACGCGCTCCGACATCGACGCCATCGACATCTGCACTCCGAACGACTCGCACGCCGAGATCGCCCTGGAGTGCATCAAGAACGGCAAGATGATCCTCTGCGAAAAGCCCCTCGCCCTCAACGGCACCCAGGGCGAGCAGATGGTCGCCGCGGTCGAGAAGTCCGGCCTCCCGAACCTGGTCTGGTATAACTACCGTTTCCTCCCTGCCGTGACGCTCGCGAAGAACATCGTGGCTGCCGGCGAGCTGGGCCGTGTATTCCACTACCGCGCCAACTTCCTCCAGGATTGGACGATCTCCACCGAGCTGCCGCAGGGCGGCGCGGGTCTCTGGCGCCTCGACGCCGCTGCCGCCGGTTCCGGCGTGACGGGCGACTTGCTCGCGCACTGCATCGACACGGCCCGCTGGATCAACGGTGACATCACCGAAGTCTCCGCGATGACCGAAACATTCATCAAGGAACGCGTCCACACCGCGACGGGCAAGAAGCAGGCCGTCACCATCGACGACGCCGCGATCTTCCTCTGTCGCTTCGAGAACGGCTCGATCGCGCAGTTCGAATCCACCCGCTACGCCCGCGGCCACAAGGCGCTCTACACGTTCGAAATCAACGGCGAGAAGAAGTCCCTGCAGTGGGACCTCCACGACCTCAACCGTCTCAACTACTTCGATCACTCCGTCCCGGGCGATCGTCGTGGCTGGTCCAGCATCCACACGTCCGACAGCGACCACCCGTACGCTGGCAACTGGTGGGTCCCTGGCCTCTGCCTCGGTTACGAACACTCCTTCACCCACGCCCTCGCCGAGTTCCTCAAGAGCCTCGACGACCCGAAGGCCCCGAAGGCCTACCCGGACTTCCGCCACGCGCTCGGCACCCAGTACGTCTGCGACGCCATCCTGGAGTCCGCCAAGACGAAGCAGTGGGTTAAGGTGAAGAAGGCCTAACAAGCCCTCCAGCCGCCTTCCAGAGGCCCCGGATCACCCGATCCGGGGCTTCTTTATGCCCAGACAGAGACAAGGGCTCAAAGGGAGACCGGAAACCGGAATAGAAGCTTCGGGTTCATTAATCCCCAGCCAATCATCCGGTTTCCGGTCTCCCTTTTCAGTCCATCAGTCGCTTGACATCTCACTGTTACCATCTACAACTGTCAGTAATCCCGCCTATGGCCCGCAAAACCCACATTTCCTCCATGGTCTGCACCTACAAGCTGTATCTCCTCAACCGCCACCTGTTCATCGACCTCCCCGAAGGTCGCGCCCTGATCGACACGGGCGCCCCCTTCAGTTCCTCGACCTCAGGCCGCCTGACCTGGCAGAACCAGAACCACGGCGTGAACAAGGGAGGCTACATGGGCTTCACCTTCGACAAGCTGTCCGCCGAGATCGGCGCCCAAGTCGACGCCCTGCTGGGCATGGACCTACTCGCCCAGACCACCCTGCTCTTCGACGTCGCCCATCGCACGCTGACGGCCGGCGATGAGATGCCGGCTGGTTTCAATGCCCAGGCCTACGAGCTGGCGCCGATGTCCGACATCCCGCTCTTCGCCGTCACGCTCAACGGCCAACCAGCCCGCGTGCTCTGGGATACGGGCGCGCAGTACGGCTACGTGACCGACAAGAAGTTCGTGAAGGGCGCGAAGGCTCTGCCTGGCTTCAAAGACTTCAGCCCGATGTTCGGCGACCTCGACATCCCTCAGTCCTACGTGTTGCCCTTCACGCTCGCCGGCCACGACCTGCTTGAGACCGTCGGCGAAGCGCCGAGCGTCCTCGGCGGCGGCGTCTCGCCGGTGCCGATGAGCCCCTTCCTCCGCGCCCTCGACATCGATGCGATCATGGGGCCTTCCTGGATGCCGCGCGTGAAGGTCTGGCTCAACCCGCTCGACCAGACGTTCGCGATCGCGGTGTAAGCCCGACGCTCACCCAATAAAAAGCCCCGGTCCGCATCGCTGCGGCCGGGGCTTTCTTTTTGCAGGAACGAATTACTTCTTCGGCGCGGCCGGAGAGTAGAAGCGGTTCATCTTGTCGAGGATCGCGTTCTCGGTCTCGGCCAGGTCGATGACGCCAGTGTGGCGATAGACAATTTCGCCTCCGGGAGCCACGACGATGGTGTGCGGGATGGGGCCAGGCATATCCTTGTCGAGGGCGGCCACGAGGTCATCACCGCTGCCGGCGAAGAGGTAGCTGTTCGTGGTGCGGCCTTCCTTCTTGAGGGAGCCGGCGACCTTCTTGCTGAGGCCGGCGGCCTGCTTGAAGAGGAACGCCTCGGCCTTGGCCTTGTCCTCCGGCTTATCGAGGCTGATGGTCACGAGCTCGAAGTCGCGCATGTCGAACTTACGGGAGATTTCGACGAGGTCAGGGAACTCCTTGACGCACGGGGCGCACCAGGTGGCCCAGACGTTGATGACGCGATATTTGTTGGTCGTATTGGCGCGCAGCTTGGCGATGCCGGCCTTGTCGATCAGTTCGACGGCGACGGGGGTCTTGGCCCACTCTTCGTGCTTGGCGTCATGCAGGGCCTTCTTCTCGCGCCACTTGGTGGAGCAGCCCATGGGCTTGGTGAGTTCGAGTTCCACCTTCTTACCGGCGAGGATGGCATCCACGGCATTCTGGCAATCCTTGGACTTGACGGTGCTGTCATCGTAATAGCGAGAGTCGTCGAAGCGGCCCTGGTAGCGGAGCTTGAGGTTCTTATCGAAGACGAAGACGTGCGGGGTCGCGAGGCAACCGTAGGCACGGGCGATGGCCTGGGTGTCGCCGTCGTAAAGATAGTCGAAGGTCCACTTGTTCTTTTCGGCGTAGGGCTTCATCTCGGCGTACGAGTCGCCGAACTCACCGTAACCGAGTTCATCCTTGCTGAGGCCGTCCGGATGGTTGGGGTTGATCGCGAGGAGCTTCACGCCCTTGCCCTTGTATTCTTCGTAGAACTTCTGGAGGCGGCGCTCGATGCTGTGCGAGGTCGGGCAATGATTGGAGGTGAAGAGCACGACGAGCGCTTCGCCGCCGGTGTACTCGGCGAGCTTATGCTTCTTGCCGTCGGTGCCGAGCAGCTCGAAATCAGGGGCGGCATCGCCGCTCTTGAGCGTGCGCATATCGGGCGGGTTACCGTTGACCAGACCAGGGGCATCGGCGGCGCGGACGCCGACGACGGCGGCCAGGACGGCGAGGAGGGACATTAGGCTCTTCATGGGGTGTAAGGGGTTAGGGGTTAGAGTCCCGAAATCCCGCGGTGTTCCAATCCGAAAATGGTCAGAAGGCCCGGAAGTCCCGCCCGAGGTCCTCGGCCGAGCCGTCCTCGCAATCCACCAACGCCAACCGCCCTGCCCTGACGGCGAAGACAGCCAGCTGGCGGTAGCGCCGCCCAAACTCGACCGCCCCAGGCAGCCCGATGGGCACACCCCAGCCAGGCTCCAGATGGACCCCGTCCACCGAGCCTCCGGTGATCCGATGCAGGCGATAGCCAGCCGCGCGCAGTTCGGCCTCGAAGGCGGCATCCACCGCAAGGTTAGCTTCAGGCGTAGCCGGCAACCCGTCCGGGTCGTAAGCCGTGATGACCGCGAAGTCCGCCGGCCAATCGGCCGGCAAAGGCGAAAACCGGAAGACGGCCTGCTTGAACTGCTCGCGCTGCGCCGGGGTCATGTCTTCATAGATGCCCGCCGACGGTCAAAGGTGAAACCTTTTCGCCAGAACCGGAGCCAGCCGAAGACCGCACGCCTCACGCGATGACGGTCATCGTTTTTATCGATGAACGCGGCCGTTGCCTTCCTGTAATGATAATAGAGACTCCCTTGAGACCTTCATGAGCCAAGCCACATTATCTTCGCGCGACGCTAAGCCCAGCAGCCCATGAATAACGAACTTCAGACGGGGACCCCGCCGGCCTGCCTTCGTTGCGGCAGCGCCTTATCGGCCGAATATCACTTCTGCCCGAACTGCGCCCAGGAATGGCGACCGCAATCTCCGTCCCTAGGACCTACGCCCGAGCCGGTCTTCGATGCAGATACCCGCATTCGCCACCGCTCCGGGGAGGTCTATGTGGTATTTACACAGTACCTGTTCGCGATGTTCGTGGCCTTGATCCTGATGATACTGGGGGCGCGCAGCTACTACGATGGCAAGTTCCCGACCTATCAGTACCTGATCCTGAATGAAATCTGCGCCGGCTTGGTCACCCTCTGGGTCGCCTATCGCTATCGCTACATCATTCGGCCTTTCTTCAATGTCGCAGGATTGATGACACCGGCCTTCATCGTCGGGCTCCTCCTGCTTCCGGTGATGATAGGCTTCAATTGGGTTTATAACGAAGCCCTCGGTGCGCTGATGGGGGATCTCCAAGGCGCCCTCAACGCCGGCGCGGATTACATCCGCTCCCAGAGCATCCTCCATGTGGTGCCGACCGTCCTGCTCATGTGCCTGCTCCCCGCGATCACCGAAGAGATCGCCTGCCGAGCCTTCATGTTCACGTCCCTGCGAAAGGCGCTTTCGCTCAAGGATGCGGCTCTCTGGTCCTCGGTGCTCTTCGCCACGCTCCATCTCAGTATCTACCAATTCCCAGTGTGGTTCGTCTTCGGCCTCTACCTGTGCTGGCTGACGCACCGGACCAAGAGCGTCGTCCCGGCCATCATCATCCACTGCCTTTATAACTACTTCATGATCTTCCTCATCCCGGCGCATCATGCGGTCCGTTAAGCTGACAAACTGAACCATGCCTTTCGAACTTAATATACTCATCAGCGTGGTGATGGGCGGTGTCGCCGCCGCGATCGCCCATGAACGGGGACGCAACCCCTTCTGGTGGTTCATCCTTGGTACCGGGTGTTGCTGGGGCATCCCCGCAATCATCGGCCTCTACTCCCAGCCTAACCTCCGGGAGATTGAGGCGAAGGAGATTAAAAACAACGAAGACAAACGACGCCTCCTGGAACAGCTCCAACAGACCCAGCTCAAGCTTCAGGTCTTCCAGCGCATCACGAATGAACGTATCGACCACCATGATGGCGTCCTCGGACTCGACACCAAGGCGGGCGTGCCGCCGCAGGTCGCTTTGCCTGGGGCGACGCCGCATCAGTTGGCCCCGCCTCCCTTGCCCGCCGCCAAGCCGGCCCAACCTGCGCCCGCGATCTGGCATTATGCCATCGGCGACGTCCAGCACGGACCGTTGACCGCCTCCCAACTCATCGACCTGCTGTCGGACCGTACCCTTAGCCGCGACACGTTAGTCTGGAACCAGGAGATGCCCGGATGGCTGCCGATGAAGGAAACGCCCGAATTCCGAAATTACCACTGATCATGCAATTCGAAAACACCTATCGACTCGAGGGCTTGATTCAAGCCCCCCTCCCACCCGGGCCCGAGGGACGCGGTGTGATCGAGAAACTGGCCGCTGACTTCAATCGTAACGGGCTGCGCCTCACGTCGTGCTTCGACGATTCCCAGTTCACGTTAACGGCCGAAAACGTCACCCGCGACACCGAGGAGATCCATCCGCTGGAGGTGGACCTGATGGTACATCATGCGTTGGAGAAGCTGATTGCGGCCTATCCGCCGGAACTGCGCATGCAGATCTTCTCGACCTTACGTAGTCGCGAGTATCGTCCCAGCCTCGAAGTGCAGTCCGTCTACCTCGTCATCTACCCCGGGCAGGTAAAGGTCGAGCGACGAGAGGTCGCCGCGGAAGTGGAGCCTCGCCCCGCCCCTTTGAGCGTGAAGAATCAATTCGCTTATATCGCGGCGGCGGTCGGCATCCTGGTTCTCCTTGGCTGGGCCTCGACGAGTTTGGTCGAATACCGCGACCTCGGCGAAAAGAAGCTGTCCACCATGCGAGGCACCCGGCTCGAGGACCTTAAGGTCGATGACAAATCGATCCATGACTTTGTTCGCGTCGTCGACGTCGACCTCGAGAAGCCTCCGGCATCGTTCATCGTCCTGACCTTGCGCAAAGGATCCAAGTGGCCGGATAACGTGACCCCGCTTCCGCCCGATAGTAAGGGCTACTCGCCCGCCTACAGGGCGGCCTTCCGCGCAGCCATCGAAGAACGGCAGTTAACGGTCGTCTTGCGAGATGACAAAGGCGGCCAGACCATCAGCAAGGTTTCCATCCGCGAGTTCTTCGATGACGACAAGAAAGAGATCATCGTCAGGATACCGTTTGGCACGAAGGTCGTGCGCGATCTAATCCTACGTCCGTAAGATTCCCCTGGCAGGGGGATCGCCCCAGCCTACCGCGCGGAATTACTTCTGCGCGACGAGCTGCAGCTCCTGGATCACACAATTAGGGTCATCGAATATCGGGCGGGAAGAAATAAACCTTTCCGCGGTCTTCGGCTAAGCCGTCCGTGCAATCGACTAACGCGAGCCGGCCTGCACTCACAGCGAAAACTTTCTTCTGGCCATAGCGTCGCCCGACACCGGCCGCCCTAGGCACGTCGAGTTGGACACCCCAGCCAGGTTCTAAGTAACGAGAATGAGCCTCAACCTCGTTCCACTTCCACCCATTGATCCGGTGTATACGATAGCCAGCTGAGCGGAGTTCATCCTCCAATGCCTTGTCCGCTTCGACGTTCTGCGCGGGTGTCGTCGGCAGACCGTTCTGGGAATAAACCGTGTAAGCAGTGATGATAGCAAAGTCTGTCGGCCAATCTGTCGGCAAAGGATCGCAAATAAACGATGTGTTATCAACAATGCCTACTGACCTTAAATTTTTCCAGCGGAGGTCTATCTGCCTAGTGACTTCCCGCATACGAGTACCGGCATCGGCAAGCTGCTTCGGCGTCAGCTTCTTTTTTAATTCTTCAAATTCGGGTTCATCCTCTCTTCTGACTCTGTCCTTATTTTTAAGGTAAAGTTGCCGCTGGACATAGGCCTCCACCTCATCGCGCGGCACGCCTATTCCGTGAAGCAAGCAACGCGCCAACGCACCATGTGCGTTGTCATAACCCTCAACGGCGCCCGCCCGAAACCAGCGCACGGCTTCCGGTAGATTTTTCTGGGTTCCGCAGCCTTCTAGAAATTGGTGCCCAACGTCAACCATCGCTTGTACTTGCCAACCTAATTCAGACGTATCGCGTAGGTCTTTACGCTCCGCGAGAGTAAGCAACCAATGATGCCTCTCGGCGTCGCTCAGAAGTTTTCCTGCGGAGGTCGCGGCGAGGTAATATTGAGCTGCTGGATTACCGGCATTGGCCGAGGCCAGATACCACTTTAAAGCCTGCGCGGGGTCAGTGACCTCATACTTAGGGGCGACCATAAAAGCGGCCATTGAATTACCGCTCTCTGCCGCCTTGAGCCGATGCCCGAATTCTTGCTTGGGATTCTTAAATTTATCCGCCGCATCAGCCAGCCGCATCTCCGGATCACTCATCTCGTCGGACAAAAGTGGGCGTACCTTCGCTAATCTGGACGCATTCGTAGTTACCGGCTCTTTCGCCTGCAGGAGGGATAATGTCATCACCATACACGATAAAATGAGACAGATAACCTTTGGGAATTGGGTCATGATTAAACTGTAGGTAGCTTATTTATGTGGGCAAATGAATACCCGTAGAGACAAAACCCTAAGGCTACTCTTTTCCGAAGAGCACTTCTTCTTACTTCTGCGCGACGAGCTGGAGTTCCTGGATCGCCCACGGCTGGCCCTTGGTGGCATCGGTCAGGGTGACCTTCACGAACTTGGTATCCTTGGCGCCGAAGTAGGCTTCGGACAGCGAGTAGAGACCGTGGTTGGTGCCGAGCGGGAACCACTTCTTGCCGTCGACGGAGCCCTCGACCTTGAAGTTCTTGGGGAAGGCGCTCGGGCGACCGGAGGAATCCATGCGCACTCCGGCGACCTTCTGCGCGGCGGGGAGTTCGATCTGATACCACATGCCCTTCTTCTGGTCACCCTTGGTTTCCCAGCGGGTCTTACCGTCGGCGTCGCAACCGTTCTGGGCGGTGTCGGCCTGATCGCTGGCGGAGACCTTCCATTCCTTGGCGGCCTTGACGATCGGCGGCAATGAAGCCTGCAGGGTATCCTGCGTCCACGGAGCGGTGATGCCCTTCATCTCTTCGCGGATGCGGGCGACGTCCTTGGGGAAGATGAGCGCGCCCTTGTTGCCAAAGGAATTCCGGACGTACGACGTGACGGCGGCGATCCACTCGTCGTCGTTCATGGCCATGGGCACCATCTGGGCGTCGTAGGTCTTGCCGCCGATGGGACCGGACATGCCGGCGAGCAGCACGCGCACGATACCGTCGCGGTGGCCCTTGATGGTCACGGCGTTGCCGAGGGGCGGAGCAATGGTCATGCCGGGCTTGGGGCCGTCGACAGCCATGCCCTTGCCATCATAACCATGGCAGGCGAAGCAAAGCTCGCGGTAGATACCCTGACCTTTGACGAGCAACTTGTTCTCATCACCGGTGTATTCGCGGCCGCCGACTTGATCGGTGCCGGTGAGGATCATGGCGCCGAGTTCCTTGACGCCCTTGGAGGCGGAAGTGAGCAGGACCTTCTGCTGGAACTTGGCGAAGTCAGGCCAAGCCTTGACGTCGTTGGAACCGAGGACCTTGGCGGACATGATTACCTGCAGGGCGACGGTGGCATCCTGGTCTGCGCCCAGCTTGGCGAAATCTTCGATGAGGGTCTTGTCGCCTGCCCGCACAAGCGATTCTCCGGCGCGCAAGCCCTGACGACGGAGATCAGGGTTCTTGTCGGCGAGGAACGCACGGACGATCTTGGCGTCGAGGGCACCGAGGCCTTCGAGCGTCCAGAGAGCGTGGATGCGGCCGAGGGACTCCTTGCCGCCGAGGGCGAGCTCGGTGAGCGCAGGGACGACAGACTTGTCGCCCTTGAGGACGAGGAGTTTCTGGGCGGTGTCGCGCCACCAGCCGTTCGGGTGCGATAGGTGCGCCACCAGCTGGGCCGGGGTCTCTTCGAGCATGCGCGGCTGAGGGCCGGGCTGGAAATCCTTGTGCACGAGGCGCCAGACACGGCCGTAGCCGTAGATCTTATCGAGGCCGTACTGCTGGACGACCTTACGGAGATAACTGCCGTCCTTCACCCAGTTGCCCTCCTGGATGATGCCGCGATACATGTCCACGAGGTAGAGGCAGCCGTCCGGGCCGTTCACCATGTTGACGATGCGGAAGTTCGGGTCGCTGGAGCGGATGAACTCCGACTTGGCGTAGGGATTCTCGACATGCGTGATGCCGTCGACGACCGAGACCTTGGCGCGACGGATGAGTCGGCCGACGGGCTCGGAGATGAGCACATCGCCACGCAGGTCGGCGGGCAGGCGGTCGCCACGGACGACTTCCTGGCCGCACGAGGCGGTGAAGTGATTCAGTGTCTTATCCGGACGGGTACGACCGGCGCCGCCCTGGTGGTCGGCCAGACCGATCTTCGGCCAGACCTGCATGAAGTCCTCGGGGAACTGCGTCTTGATGTCGTAGGCTCCGTAGAGGATCGGGGTCTGGAAATGCCACAGGCCTTTTTCGCCGCCGGCATTGGACCACCAGATCTTGCCTTGGTCGTCCTGGGCGAGGCCCCACTGGCCACCGCCGTTCGGGATGGTTTCCTTGAGAGGTTCCTTCGTGCCATTCCAGCGTAGGCGGTAGGCGTTATAGGTCTGGTACATCCAGTTATCCATCGTCCAGATCAAGCCACTCTGCTGGTGCTCGAGGTTGCCGTTCTTAGGGCCACCCACGAACCAAGGCTCCTTGGTGTCGGCGATGCCGTCGCCGTTGGTGTCGCGGTAGACGAAGATGTCGAGGGTGTCGGTCTCGTTGATGAGCACGCGGTCATCGAGCGGCAGCACCATGCGCGGCAGGAGCATCTTATCACGGAAGAGGACGTGCTTGTCGAACTTACCGTCGCGCTTCGTACTCTCGTGGCGGGAAACGACGCCGATCGGGTCGTGCTCGTTCTTGCCGTCGATGTCCTGCATGTAGGTCCGCAGCTCGGCGATGTACATGCGGCCGTTGCCATCAAAGGTCAGGTTCGCCGGCTCGCGCAGGCCGTCGCGCTCGCTGAGCACGAGTTCGAGACGGTAGCCTTCCGGGAGTTCGATGGTCTTCAGCTCATCTTCGGGCGAGAGCGCCTTGACGGGCGGCTGTGGGGTGAAGTCGGGCTCATAGGGCTTCTCGTCGGCGGCGTAGGCAGCCACGAGGGTGAGCGCAGACAAATAGACGGCGGATCGCATAGGGGTATGCCTCCGAATCTCCCTCGTTGTTCAGCCCTTTCAAGCCGTATTCCCTGCCTGGCCTTAAAACGCCTTTGCCAAGCGCCCAACGGTCGCCTTTCTCATCCCCATGCGACCCCTGCTGCTGGCCCTGCTTACGGCCTTTTCCCTTGGCCTGACCGCGGCGGGCAAACCGAATGTCGTCATCATCCTGGCCGACGACCTCGGCTACGGTGACCTAGGCTGCTACGGACACCCGACGATCAAGACCCCAAATCTCGACAAGATGGCCGCCGAAGGTGCCCGCTTCACGCAGTTCTACGTCGCCGCGGAAGTCTGCACCCCGAGCCGCGCCTCGCTTCTGACCGGTCGTTACCCGATCCGTTCTGGCATGGCGCATAACCAGTTCCGCGTCTTGCGTGCCATCTCCACCGGCGGATTGCCGTCCACCGAGGTGACGATCGCCCAAGCGCTCAAGGCACAAGGGTATGCGACTGGCATGGTCGGCAAATGGCACCTCGGCGTCTGGACGAACAGCCCCGAGCATCATCCGCTCAAGCACGGCTTCGATTTCCACTTCGGCCTGCCCCATTCGAACGACATGAATCCGTCGGCCGGCAATCCCGTTAAAGCTGGCGCCCGCGTCGACCAGGACGCCGCCTGGTGGAACGCCCCGCTCTTCCGCGGCTACGAACTCGTCGACCCCAAGGCCGACCAGACGCAGCTGACCCGCCGCTACACCGAAGAAGCCACGAACTTCATCGCTGCCAACAGGACCCAACCCTTCTTCCTCTACTTCGCCCACACCTTCCCGCACACGCCGCTGTTCGCCTCGGATCGCTTTAAGGGTAAGAGCAGCCGCGGTATCTATGGCGACGTCGTCGAGGAGCTCGACTGGAGCGTCGGTGAGATTTTCAAGGCGCTCAAGGAACAGGGCGTGGCCGACAATACCCTCGTAGTCTTCACCAGCGATAACGGCCCTTGGCTGCTGATGGGCACCGAGACCGGTGGCAGCGCCGGCCTGCTGCGCGACGGCAAGGGCAGCACCTGGGAAGGCGGCATGCGTGTACCCGGCATCTTCTGGATGCCAGGCAAGATCAAGCCCACCGTCGAGCGCAACGTTGCGTCGACCCTCGACCTCTTCCCCTCCGTGATACGGTTGGCCGGCGGCTCGATGCCCTCGGATCGTCCGATGGACGGCGTCGACCTCACCGGCCTGCTCATGAATCAGGAGAAGATCGAGCGTGACGTGTTTTGTTACTATCGCGGCGAGCAGCTCTATGCCGCGCGCCTCGGCGCCTGGAAGCTGCACCTCATCACCCAAGCTGGTTACGGCGAGAAGCCCGTCACCCACGAGAAACCTTTGCTCTATAATCTGGAAGTCGACCCGTCCGAGAATCACGAAATCTCCGCCGAACATCCCGACGTCGTCGCTCGCCTCCAGGCCGCCATCGCTAAGCATCGTGCCACCGTGACCCCGGTCCGCAGCCAGCTGATCGACGTCGTCGCCAAGTAAACGTTCATCCTTCCCTCGGGGCCGTTTTCGCCCTATCTCTATCGCACGGGCCTATAGCTCAACGGTTAGAGCACGGAACTCATAATTCCTTGGTTCTGGGTTCAAATCCCGGTGGGCCCACTTACTTTGGCTCTGATAATAAAGGACTTACGGATTATAAAGCCCTTGATAATAGGGGCCTAAGTCCGCTTTTCCTCCGATCTGCGAGTTTGCTAAGGATTCCGAGCACCTTTCGGCACCCTTCTTGCCGGATTAAGGCCTTTGTTGGGCCCCTGTTAGGCCCTCACTCCAGGCATAGCTCCGTCCCCCACCCCGGAAGGAATCTTTTCGGAGCCCCTTTTCAATGCGTGGCACGTCACCCGCCAAAGAAAAACGTGGGCTTACTTTGCAATTTCACGCTGTTGCGATGACAGACCCTCAAGGCCACCCCACCCCGCCCCTGAGGGCAAGCCAGAGGGGTCTAATAGGCCTTCAAAAGAGTCTAAGGACTTGGCAAGCCGACCGGCATAGGCCAATCAAGGTTTATGGCATCTATCCCTAAGAAAGTCTCTGAGCGCATCTCGGAAGGTCTAAAGCGTTTTCAGCCGATCATCCAGGCCGCAAAAGCCCGGGATGCCGG
>JAPLTV010000046.1 GCA_026397955.1 Verrucomicrobiota bacterium
TGTCTCGGGTAGGGCGGGCTCTCCGAGTCCGCCGTTGAGCTGGATATGGTTCGGATCTCCTCCGGCGAACGGCGGCGATGGCAATCGCCGCCCTACCCAAGGCACTAGGGCAGCACGCGGTGCTGCCCCTACCTCGATACAACTATGTCGTGACGCGGTCCCGACCCTACCCATTAAAGGTATTGGCGGTTAGCGGTTGGCGGATGGGAACTCAAGCGGAGTGCTTTGCATCAATCCATTCAGTCCTCGATTCAGCCCTCAATGCAGTGATCTACCCAGTCCTCTCGCGTCTTGCCTTAACCCTCAAATTCTACCTCAATACATATGAGTCCGAGAGCGCGCCAGTCGCGCGGGTAGCACTCCCTAGGGGCCGCAGCGATGCGGCCCCTCCCTATTGGGTGAGGTTAACTACTCGCTGACGCCTCCACCAAATTCCGACTTGTCGTTAGAACCCTCTCGCCTAATTTTACTTCAGGTTTGGAAGCCGGCGTAGGCCAGCGGAAATACCTCCAAGGGGGCGCGTCAGCGCCCCTTATCATTTTCAGCCGTCGGCATCTGGATTAACCCCTATCGACTTGGGCTTGCACTGGGGCCGTCGTCAGGCATCTTTAAATACGAACCACCTGCCCAAGATTCGTTGGCTCAGGCGGTGCCTTCGGGGCGAATCAGACAATACGTCCGGTTCGCCCCTTCTGTTTCCATTATCAAAGCCATCGCTTCATCTCGATCAATTCTGGCATGCACAGGAATCCCTGCCTCGAAGCTGGCACGGAGGTATCCTGCAGTCGCGAAGAAATCAGCGATCTGAACCAGAGCGCTGTCTTTTGATTCTATTTCAAGCAGACGTTCGATGGGTGGGTTGGGTAGTTTGCCGCTGGCTTCTGCTGTCCGTATGAGCTGTCGCATACGCGGGACGCGTCCTCGGTCGGAAATAGCAAGGTGCACACCCGATTGATTAACCATCTGGGCTAGCAGGGCGGCTCTTAGCGGTTGGGCTTCGCCCCTTTTGTCGATGACGACCGTACGTATTTCTATCGGACCTTCCTCTGCCAGCCGGCCGATCGCCCTGGTTAACTGCGGAATGTCGAGGATGTCTTGCTGCAGTCCGGCGAAGGGCCCTTTTCTTAAAAGAATAGCGCGGGTATGAAGTTCACGATGAGAAGGCAGGTTGATCGCCACCTCTAGTTCTGCCCTAAGCCTTCCGATTCGTTTCTCCCAATGAGCCCAGTCATCGGCTTGGATGCGGACGCTGGTCAGGACAAAAAACCGGGACGCGCCCTCTCCATGGCCGTCATCCCCGCTCTCGTCTAGGTACATTAATTCCATCCCTCACCCATCGCCCGCAGCCTATCTTCCCGCAACGTAGGGAATACCTCAGGCGAAGGCGGAGCTTATATAGCTACCGGACTCACCCGGCTCCTGCACCTGAACCCGAAGACCTGCACCTGATTCCCGATGGCCGAGACCTGAGACCCGAGAATGTGATCCTGCCACCCGCCACCTGGGCCTGCCACCTACCACCCGGAAACGAATGCACGAGGACAGCACGTGGTGCTGTCCCTACCTCGATGCAGCTATGTCGTGACGCGGTCCCGACCTACCCGGGAATGAGCGATAGGCATCAGGGGGTGAGCCTCAGGGTTGTCCGATTGAGTTTCGGGCCACCGAGACATCTTTCCCTCGATGAACTTTCCCGAGAATATCGGCCCGAGAATCAGGGTCATCCGTCAGCAGCGCGTCATCCTTGCGGCTGACCTGGCTGAACTCTATGGGGTGTCGGTTCGTCGTCTGAATGAGCAGATAAGGCGTAATTTAGAGCGTTTTCCTGCCGATTTTGCTTTTCAGCTCACCGACGAAGAGTGGATTTCTTTGAAGTCGCAAATTGCGACTTCAAAGGGACGAGGCGGGGTGCGCAAGCTGCCGTGGGCCTTCACCGAACATGGAGCGATTCAGGCAGCCAATGTGCTTAATAGCCCCCAAGCAATTCAGGTCGGCTTAGCCGTTGTCCGTGCGTTCGTGGCGTTGCGTTCCGCCCATGCCAACTATGTGGAGCTAGAGGACTGCGTCCGCCGGTTGGCTGAAAAGGTCGACGGACATGACACCGATCTGGCTGCCATTGTCGCGGCCATCCGACAGCTGGCTTCTTCATCCACCCCCAGAAAGCGGAGGAAGATCGGTTTCGGGTAGGGGCGCTAGACGGCACTGTCGTGACGCGGTCCCGACCCTACCCGCGAAGGCATAGCCTTCGAGGGGACACGCTGGCACGGGGACATGGGGGCAAGCTGACGCAGAGCCTAATCGACTCAGTCATCCACTCAGATCCTGATAAACACTTTCCGCTTCCACAGCCACCAGCAGAAGGTCCAGAGGACGGCGAGGACGAGGAGGCTTGAGGTCAGGGCGCCGTAAGTGCCTTCGAAGAGGCCGCTGCCGAGCCAGGTCTTACCGATGCTGCGAATCCAGCCGGCGGTGAGCTGGTAGGCGACGTAGATGGCGATGGAGTTCATGCCGACGACGACGAGCGGGAAGGTCCACGCTTTGTGTCCTTTGATGTCGATGAACCAGTAGAAGAGCGCGAAGACCCAGAGGACGACGGCGCCGCTGTAAAAGGCCCACGAAGGAGTCCAGAGCTTCTTGATGACGGGGCAGATCGTGGTGCCGGTGGCGAGCGCGAGGACGAGGCAGATCGCGCCGGCAATCAGAAGCCAGTTCAGTTTAGCCCCGGCGGTCTTTTCCGAGCGCAGGTTCTCGCCGGCCATGAGCCCGAGGGTCATGGTGATGAGCGCGGGGACGAAGTTGAGGGTCTGGTAGCCGCCGCTGTTAAAGACGAAGGGCTTCTCGCGCGGGAAGAGGTTCAGGAACCACTGATCGAACGAGGCCGCGAAGTTGGCGCTCATGTTCCAGTGTCCCCAGAACCCGCTGAAGGTCTGACCGGCCTCGGTCACGCCGAGGGCTTTGAAGTCGGTGGCGGGTCCAGCGATGGGCGTGAGCACGAACGCGTACCAAGTGGCGACGGCGATGACCCCGATGGCGCCGAGCTGGATCTTCCAGCCGCGCCCGACGAGCAGGGTGAGGAAGACGTACCCGAGTCCGATCTGGGCGAGGACGTTCGGGAAGATGAAGTTAGGCCGCGACCCGGCGCTGGTGGATAGGAAGACGCCGAGTGCCACTAGGACGAAAGCGCGCCAGAAGGTATGCAGCCAGAGCTTCCGCTGGTCCTGGCCTTCGGCCGAGCGACGCGACGACGAGAACGGCAACGCCATGCCGACCATGAACATGAAGGCGGGCTGGATCATGTCCCACGCCCCACCGCCAATCCATGCGGCATGCGAGGTGTTGTAACGCAGCAGCTCCCAGAAACCGGAATCCGGATGCGCCTTCGCGATTTGCGCGATGCCGAAACCCGACGACGCCATGAACAACATCGTGAGCCCGCGGAAGGCATCGAGGGAGACGAGGCGGTTGGGTAGGGGTGCAGAGCCGGAGGGGGTGCTCATCCGCCGAGAATCGGCGGAAGGGCGGAGGATGGCAAGGGGAAGGGCCGAAGAGGCCCGGAGGCCCAGAGGCTCAGTTGACCAGAAGAAAGCTACACGAGTTGACCTGTTGATCGGTTGGCCTGTTGGCCAGGGATACAATGGGTAGGGTCGGGACCGCGTCACGACATAGGGGGCATTGGGGTAGGGACGTGATTGCCATCACGTCCGTTCGCGATGGCGGATCCTAATGTAAACGGAGCTAGGCTAAGACCCGACGAATCTCGGCCTCGGCCTCGAACGGCGGCGATGGCAATCGCCGCCCTACCCGAGGCAGCCTTTCTATCCTGGGCCTCTGGGCCTCCGGGCCTCTATGTGCGTCCCCTTGTCACCGTGTCACCTTGCCCGCTTGCCCCCTCTCAAGGCCTTAAGGCCTTAAGTGCCTTCAACGCCCGATCGCGGCCTTCCGTTAGGCCGACGAGTGGCACGGGGTAATCCTTCCCGAGTTTGATCCCGGCTTCGGCGAGGACGTGCATGGGGGCTTCCCATGGCTGGTGGATCCACTCAGCGGGGAGTTTGGCGAGCTCGGGTACCCAGCGACGCACGTAGTCGCCATCGGGGTCGAACTTCTCGCCCTGGAGGACGGGATTGAAGACGCGGAAATACGGAGCGGCGTCGGCGCCGCAACCGCCGGCCCACTGCCAACCCATGGTGTTCGCTCCGAGGTCGGCGTCGACGAGGGTGTCCCAATACCACTTGGCGCCATCGTTCCAGGGCTGGAGGAGGTGCTTCACAAGCACGGAGGCCGCGATCATGCGCACGCGGTTGTGCTGCCAGCCAGTCTGCCAGAGCTGACGCATCCCGGCGTCGACGATCGGGTAGCCGGTGCGACCGATCTGCCACGCACGCAGGTGCTTCTTATCCGGCGCCCAAGGGAATTTCTCGAACTCCCTCCGCAACGGACGATCCGGGGTCTCGGGGAAATGATGGATGAGGTGCTGAGAGAATTCGCGCCAGCCGACCTCCGCCACGTATTTGTCGCCACCGATAACGCCGAGCAGTCCGGCGGTGCGCACGGCATCCACGATCTCGAGCGGCGAGATCTGGCCGAAATGCAGGTAGGGCGAAAGGCGCGAGGTGCCGTCGAGCTTGGGGATATCGCGATTGGTCGGGTAGTTCTTCACCGGCGCAGCGACGAAGTCCTTCAGGCGCTTCTCCGCGCCTTTACGCGTCGGGTCCCAGGCGGCTGGGAACTCTCCATCCCACTTGATCTTCGGGAGCAGGCTGAGCTTGGCGACGGCGATCGACTTCAGGGGCTTATCGAAAGGGGTGAGCTTCTTCGG
>JAPLTV010000013.1 GCA_026397955.1 Verrucomicrobiota bacterium
TGGTCGGCGTGGTTCTTGAAGACGAAGAACTCGGCGAAGTCGTAGGAGGTGTCGATAATCGGGCGGACGGCGTGGGTGCTGGGGATGCCGACGTAGCCGCTGTGGATGCTCTTGATGGCGAGCAGGCCGCGGAGCTTGGTCTCAAATTCCGCGCGCTGGGCGGCGGTGATGTCCTTTTTCAGGTAGAAGAAGACGATGTGGTGGAACATGGGACGGCTAGGTTTGGCCAAGTCCCGGCCGAAGGAAACAGCAAAGTGCGCGGGTCAAAGGCGTCCTTGCCTCAGGACGGCCGCGGGACACGCTGGCGCCCTCGCATGCAGTCCCTTGTTCCCCTCTTTCCGGAAGTCACGCCCGCCCAGTGGGAACAGCTGACCGCCATGGCCGCGCTCCACCGCGAGTGGAACGAGAAGATCAACCTGGTCTCGCGCAAGGACATCGAGAACCTCGAGCGCCACCACTACGCCCCGTGCATCGCGGCGGTGAAATTCCTCAAGCTCATGGACGGCTGCCGCGTCATGGACGTCGGCACCGGCGGCGGCTTCCCCGGCCTCATCCTCGCCGTCCTTTACCCCAAGGCCCGCTTCACACTCGTCGACTCCGTCGGCAAGAAGATCACGGTCGTCACCGACATCGCCGAACGCCTCGGCCTCAAGAACGTCGACGTCAAGAACGCCCGCGCCGAGACGATGAACCACGAGCACGACTTCGTCACCGGCCGCGCCGTGGCGGATCTCCGCACGTTCGTACACAACACCCGCCAGCTCCTGTGCAAGGGCGCGAAGCATTCCCTGCCCAACGGCATCCTCTACTGGCAGGGCGGCGACCCCGCGGTCGAGGCGGAGCTTTCCTTTTTGAACCCGGTCTTCAGTTTTGAACTCCGCCCGCTCCTCTGGAACGACGAGAAATTCGAGGGTAAGCGGATTGTGCTCTACCGCAGCCAGGACCTCCTCCGCTGCAAGAAGCCCGACCTGCCGGGGATGACACAATAGTCCCGCCCCGTGCCTTGACCCTTGGGCGGCAACCCGCACGGTAAGGGCGATGTCCCGTCAGAGACTCCCACTGAACCCAGCCGGCGAGCGCCTTGAGGCCCTCCTGCGCCAACGCATCGTCTACCTCGACGGGGCGATGGGCACCATGATCCAGCAGCTCAAGCTGCAGGAGCAGGACTACCGCGGCGGCCGCTTCAAGGACAACCCCGGCCAGCTCAAGGGCAACAACGACCTCTTGGTCATCACCAAGCCGGCCGTCATCCGCGATATCCACCGCGCCTACCTCGATGCCGGCGCCGACATCCTCGAGACCAATACTTTCAACGGCACGTCCATCGCGATGGAAGACTACGCGATGACGCACCTCGTCCGCGAGCTGAACACGGAAGCGGTCAAGGTCGCCCGCGCAGCCGTCGATGCCTTTAAGGCCGCCAACCCGGGCAAGGACGCCTTCGTGGCCGGCGCCATCGGCCCGACGAACAAGACACTGTCGATGTCCCGCGACGTCAATGATTCCGCCAAGCGCGACGTGACGTTTATCCAAGTACGCGATTCCTACCGCGAACAGGTCGACGCCCTGATCGACGCCGGCGCGGACCTCCTCCTCTGCGAGACGGTCTTCGACACGCTCGTCCTCAAGGCCGCCCTCTTCGCGATCGACGAAGCCTTCGAGGCCCGCGGCTTCCGGATCCCGCTGATGATCTCGGGTACGATCACCGACGCCTCCGGCCGCACGCTCACGGGACAGACCACCGAAGCCTTCTGGAACTCCGTCCGCCACGCCCAGCCGATCAGCATCGGCATGAACTGCGCCCTCGGCGGCGAACAGATGCGCCCGCACATCGCCGAACTGGCGAAGAAGGCGGACATCTTCGTCTCCTGCTACCCGAACGCCGGCCTGCCTAATCCGCTTTCCCCGACGGGCTTCCCCGAAGGCCCGGAAGACACCGCCGCCATCCTCGAGACCTTCGCCCGCGACGGCCTGGTCAATATCGTCGGTGGCTGCTGCGGCACCACGCCCGCCCACATCGCCGCGATTCGCCGCCGCACCGAGAAGTATCCGGCGCGCGTCCCTGGTGCCGTCCAACCCGCGCTCAAGCTCTCCGGCCTCGAGTCGCTGAATATCGTCGGCGGCCCCGGCACCTTCGTGAACGTCGGCGAACGCACCAACGTCGCCGGCTCGAAGATCTTCAAGGGGCACATCGAGAAGGGCGACTACAAGGCCGCCCTGCGCGTCGCCAAGCAGCAGATCGAAGCCGGCGCCACGGTCATCGATATCAATTTCGACGAAGGCATGCTCGATGGCGCCGCGGCGATGACGAAGTTCCTGAACATGGCGGCGACCGAGCCGGACATCACGAAGGTGCCGTTCATGATCGATTCGTCGAAGTTCGACATCATCGAGGCCGGCCTACGCTGCGTGCAGGGCAAGGCCATCGTGAACTCGATCTCGCTCAAGGACGGCGAGGAGAGCTTCGTGCAGCGCGCCCGCCTCTGCCGCCGCTACGGTGCCACGATGATCGTCATGGCCTTCGACGAGAAGGGTCAGGCCGCGACGCTCGCCGACAAGATCCGCATCTGCGTCCGGGCCTTCGGTATCCTGACCGAGCAGGTCGGTGTCGACCCGCAGGACATCATCTTCGACCCGAACATCCTGACCATCGGCACCGGGATGAAGGAGCACGACCGCTACGCGATGGACTTCATCGAGGCCGTCACGGAGATCAAGCGCCTCTGCCCCGGCGTCCGCACCTCGGGCGGCCTGTCCAACGTCTCGTTCTCCTTCCAGGGCAACAACAAGGTCCGCGAGGCCATCCACTCGGTCTTCCTCTACCACGCGGTGAAGGCCGGGCTCGACATGGCCATCGTCAACGCCGGCATGCTCGAGGTCTACAGCGAGATCGACCCGGAACTCCGCGACCTCGTCGAGGACCTCGTCCTCTGCCGCCGTGAGGACGCCACGGATCGCCTGCTCGAGGCCGCCCCGCGTTTCGCCGCGACGAAGACCGAAGGCGCCGACACCTCCAAGAAGAACGAATGGCGTAAGCTCAGCGTCGAAGCCCGCCTCGAACACGCCCTGGTCAAGGGTATCGACGACCATGCCGTCGCCGACACCGAGGAAGCCCGCCTCAAGCTGGGCAAGCCTCTGCTCGTCATCGAAGGCCCGCTGATGGACGGCATGCGCGTCGTCGGCAAACTCTTCGGCGAAGGTAAGATGTTCCTCCCTCAGGTGGTGAAGTCGGCCAAAGTCATGAAGACCGCGGTCGCGCACCTCGAGCCGTTCATGGCCGCCGAGAAAGTCGGCGGCTCGACCCAGGGTTCCTTCCTCATCGCGACCGTCAAGGGCGACGTCCACGACATCGGTAAGAACATCGTCGGCGTCGTGCTCGCCTGCAATAACTACGCCGTCACCGACCTCGGCGTCATGACCCCCACCGAGAAAATCGTCGCCGAGGCCCAGCGCCTGAAGCCTGACTTCATCGGCCTGTCCGGCCTGATCACGCCCTCGCTCGACGAGATGATCACCGTCGCCCAGGAACTGAAGCGAGCGGGTATCCACACTCCCCTGCTCATCGGCGGGGCGACCACCTCCAAGGAGCACACCGCCATCAAGCTCGCCCAGCATTACGACGGCCCGATGGTGCACGTCGGTGACGCCTCGCTCGTCACGACCGTCTGCAGCGACCTCCTCAACCCCGCCAAGCGCGACGGCTTCGTCAGCGACCTCAAGGTCACCCAGACCGAGATGCGCGAGACCTACGAGAAGCAGCAGCCCGCCGTCGTCATCTCGCTCGCCGAAGCCCGCCAGCGTCCGCTCATCACGACAGCCCCGGCCCAGCCCGCCCCGCGCAAGCCCGGCGTGACGCTCTTCGAACGGATCGATCCCGCCGCGGTGGCCGAGATCATCGACTGGACGCCGTTCTTCGTGACCTGGTCGCTGAAGGGCAGCTTCCCGAATATCTTCAAGTCAGGCAAGTATGGCAACGAAGCGCGCAAGCTCTTCGACGAGGCGCGTGTCGAGTTGGATGACCTAATCCGCGGAAATCGCGTCCACCTCCGTGGCGCCGCCGGCCTCTGGGCCGCCCGTCGCGTCGGTGACGATGTCGAGGTCTACGGTGACGAAGCCCAGACCAAGCAGATCGGCCGCTTCCACTTCCTGCGTGACCAGCGCCAGCGCCCGAAGGTCACTACCTGCCGCTCGCTGGCCGATCTCGTCTCGACCGAGAAAGGCGACCACCTCGGCGCCTTCGCCGTCACCGCCGGCCAAGAGATCGAAGACTACGCCGCTTCCTTCAAGGCGAAGGACCCTTTCCGTCAAATTCTCGTCCAGGCCCTCGCCGACCGTCTCGCGGAAGGCTGCGCCGAGTGGCTGCACCGCGAGGTCCGCAAGGAACTCTGGGGTTATGCGCCGAACGAAGCCCTCACCGTCGAAGAACTCGTCGACGAGAGGTACGCGGGTCGTCGTCCCGCCGCCGGCTATCCCGCCTGTCCGGAGCACACCGAGAAGGCCGAGCTCTGGCGTCTCCTGGATGCCGACCGCCTCGGCTGTACCCTGACCGAGTCGTTCGCCATGAACCCGGCCGCCTCCGTGTCCGGCCTCTACTTCGGCAACCCTCAGTCCATCTACTTCGACGTCGACAACCTCGGCCGCGACCAGGTCGAGGATTACGCCAAGCGCAAGGGCTGGACCGTCGAGCAGGCCGAGAAGTGGCTACGTCCCGTGCTCGGTTACAAGACCTGACCATGGAAGCGCGCGAACGCGAGAAGCTCGTCGCGATCGTCGGCGCAGAAGACGCCGCGGCGGTCGAACGCTTCCTCGGCGGCTGCGCCTTGTGCACGTTGGTCGAGGCCGCGGATGGCGCCGACAGCGACTGGCCCGAGTGGGCGCGCGCGGCTGCCGTGCTCCAGCGCTGGCTGGAAGCCGCCGGCCGTGACGCGGATGCCGAACGCAAGCTCGGCTACCTGCATTGCACCGTCGAGGCCCAGAAGGTCGTACCGACCGCGATTCGCCCCGCCCTCCCGCAAGCCGTGGCGCGGATGTTGAAAGAGCACGGGTTTGCGGAGTGAGGCCGCGTTCGCCGCACGGTGAACGCAAAGGTAGGGGCGAGGCTACGCCGCGCCCTTTTGGGGCTAACAGGGCATGACGTAGTCCTGCCCCTACCCTGCGGCCACCATCCGGCGGCCACGGGCTAAGGTAGGGGCGCGACGGCGTCGCGACCGTTCGCAAGGAGGCACATGCGATCTCAATGAGCCTGGCTAAGGGCCGACGACTTCCCGCCAGCGGGTTCGAACGGCGGTGATGGCAATCACCGCCCTGCCCGAGGCAGACGAGGACAGCACATGGTGCGGTCCCTACCCTCGATACAGCTATGTCGTGACGCGGTCCCGACCCTACCAATTACTTTCCGGCGGCGACTTCGGCGCGGGCTTTGGCGAGGACGTCAGCGAGCTTCACTTCGGCGCCGCCCTGGCGTTTGCTCTCATCGGCGGCTTCCATGAAGGCGTAAAGTTCGAGGGTCTCTTCGGCGGAGACCTGCGGCTTGCCCGTGCGGAACATCTTCACGACGGATTCAAGCAGGACTTCGTAGCCGTCAAACTTGCCGATATCGGCTTCGCCTTTGTCGCCGACGGCTTTGCCGCCGTAGGGTCCGCCCTTGGCCTTACGATCCGCTTCGCGATAGATACCCACGCGGCCTTCGCCCCAGTTGCCCGTGACCTGGATCATACCCGCGGCGGACTTGTCGCGCTTCACCGAGAGGCAGCCCGTGCCCATGACGGTGTAAAGGCTTTCGCAACCGTGGACGCCATACCAGTAGAGGTCAGGGTGATGCGGCTCGAGGCTGGCTGGGCTGGTGGTGTAAGCCGTCTTCACCTTACCGACAGAACCATTATGCACCGCTTGGGTGCCGGCCGCGAAGCGGAGGGACGAGGAGCAGAAATACACCACGCCGGCTTTCTTCGCGGCTTCCTGGATACGGATGACGTCGGCCAGCGAGCCGCCGATCGGCTTGTCGATAAAGACCGTCTTGCCGGCCTTCAGCACCGGCAGGATCTGCTCGAGGTGGACGCGGCCGTCGTTGGATTCCAGCATCACGAAGTCGACCTGCGCGCAGAGCTTCTCGATCGAATCGACGATTTCGACGCCCATGCCCTGGAGCTTGGCCGTGTAGTCGGGCACGTGGACGGTGCTTTCCGGGATGTCCTTGCTGCCTTGGGCGAAGGCGGCCGTCACGCGGAAGCCGGCGAACTTCGCGGCGTCGGCGGGGTTCTTCGGACCCTTGTTGAAGACCGTGGTGAACGCCACGACGTGCGACGTATCGAGGCCGATGATGCCAATCCTCTTCGGGGCTTCTTCGGCGAAGAGCGAGGAGACAAAGACGGACGCGACGGCGACCATGCGGGCAAGACTGGGGAGGGTCATGCCTCTTTATAAATCGGCGACTGACAGCTTACAAGCACCCGGGGCGTCGGTTAATGCTGACCTTCGAGCAATTGCCAGACTCGCCAGGCCATTAGTACGCCCAGTGCCAGCCATAGTAGACCGAGCACGCGATCGACCCAACGGATGGTCGCCGCGTCCTTTAGTCGAACCCGGAGACGATCCCCGATGAAGGCGTAGAAACTCATCACGCCGATCTCCGATCCCAAAGTGCAGAGCAGGAACACGCCCGTCGTCAACCAAGCGAAGGCATCGGTGGGCACATTCGCCGCCTGGATGATGATGAGGAAGAACGGGATGGTCTTCGGGTTCGAGAAGTTCACCCACGTGCCGCGCAGGAAAAGTCCGAGCGCCCCACCCTCTAGCCCGGCGGATTCCGGCAAGCTCGAGCGCGGGTGCGTGAGATGGGTGAACGCGAGATAGAGGAAGTAAGCCAGCCCGGAGACGGCGATGGCAGTCATCGCATAAGGCACATGCTGCGCGAGCCAGTGCGTACCGAAAAGCGCCAGGAACAGGTGCGGCGTCTCGCCGACCGCGAGGCCGAGCGTGTGCCAAAAGGCGCGACGCTGTCCGTAGCGGAGTGACGTCTCGATTGTCGACAGCGCCGCCGGCCCGGGCGAGAGGCTCGCGGTCAGGCAGGAGGCGATGAGCAGGCCGACGTTCATCCGCGCTTAGCGGAGGGACTGCTTCCAGCGCGCGATCTCGCGGGCGACGGCCTTGGGGCCGGGCATGCCCGTGTTCTCGCGTGCGGCGAAGCCACGCTTGAGGCTGAAGACCTCGCGCCAGCCCTTCGTGAACGCCTGGTCAGCGGTCAACGCAGCGGCGTCGGAAAGTTTGTCGAGCGGCACACCGGACTTCTCGGCAAGCGCGACGAGGCGGCCGACCGCATGGTGGGCGTGGCGGAATGGCATACCCTTGCGAACGAGCCAATCGGCGAGGTCGGTGGCGAGGAGCGCGGGATCGGAGGCAGCGGCGAGGCAGCGGGCCTGGTGGAACTTCGTGCCCGCAAGCGTGGCGTCGGCCACGGCGACGGACAGGATGAGCTGGTCGGCGGCGTCGAAGAGCGGCGGCTTGTCGTCCTGCAGGTCGCGATTATAGGTGAGCGGCAGGCCTTTCGTGAGCGTGAGCAGGTGCGTGAGCGAAGCCTGGAAGCGCGCGGCCTTGCCACGCAGCAGCTCCATCGAGTCAGGATTGCGCTTCTGCGGCATCAGCGAAGAACCCGTCGAGAATTCGTCGGGCATGCGCGCGAAGCCGAACTCCGCGGAGGACCAGAGGACCATGTCCTCGGCCAGGCGGGAGAGGTGGACGCCGCAGAGGGCGGCGGCGAAGCAGAACTCCGTGGCCGGATCGCGGTCGGCGACGGCGTCCATCGAATTACGGGTGACCTGCGGGCGGCCTTTCGCGTCGACGAAGCCGAGGAGCTTCGCCGTCACTTCGCGGCGGATCGGGAGGGTCGTGCCGGCGATGGCGCCAGAGCCCAGCGGGCACCAGTTAGCGGAAGCCTTGGCGGCGGCGAGACGGACGCGGTCGCGGCCGAACATCTCGGCGTAGGCGAGGAGATGGTGGGCGGCGGAGACCGGCTGGGCGCGCTGCAGGTGCGTGTAGCCAGGCAGGATCACATCGGCGTTGGCCTCGGCGAGCTTCACCAAAGTCTTGAGCAGCGAGACGAGGGCTTCATCGGCGGCGTCGCACTGGTCCTTGATCCACAGACGGACGTCGGTGGCGACCTGGTCGTTACGTGAGCGGGCCGTGTGCAGCTTGGCGGCGGCCGGGACGCGCTTCGTGAGCGCGCTTTCGATGTTCATGTGCACGTCCTCGAGGTCGCGGCTCCAGGTGAACTTGCCGGCGGCGATCTCCTTGGCGATGGCGTCGAGGCCGCGCAGGATCGCGTCACGCTCCTTCTTCGTCAGAATACCCGCCTGGGCGAGCATCGTGGCATGGGCCTTCGAGCCGCGGATATCCTGGGCCCAGAGACGATGGTCGAACGAGACCGACTCGCCGAAACGCAGCATCAATTCGGCAGGACCGGCGCTGAACCGGCCGCCCCAGGTGGCCTGGGCTTTCTTCCGTGCGGACATGACCAAGGAATGCCCCCGGAAAGGCGGGCAGGCAAGCAAGGATGCTCAGCGGCTGGCTTGAGCGGGAGCAACCGGAGCCGGTGCGGGCTTCTGCGGCGTCGCCATGTTGCGAGCGCCGTCGAGGCGGATCACGACCTCGCCGGGCTCGGCGACGCCCATGCGTTCGCGGGCCTGGTCACGGACGAATTCAGGGTCGCGGCCAAAACGTTCGACGTAGCGTTCGGTCTGGGCGCGCGTGCGTTCGAGGGCGGCGTAAGCCTGCTCCTTCTGATACTCGTTGGCGCGGATGCCGGCCAAGCGAGCGGTCTCGTCGCCATAGGTCGACCAGGTGAACGCAAGGACCGTGCAAAAGAGAATGAACGCGGCCCAGAGAAACAGCTTCTCCGTCTGAGGATTCCGGGACGTGGGCTCGCTTTCCATGACGACCGCGCGAGTGAAAGCGGAAATCGAATACGGAGCGAGGGGAAAATCGCCGGCCTACTTCGTCGCCAGCTGAGCCGCGGCGGCGAGGGAGCCGCTGAACTCCATGAAGGCCCAGACGATGACGCCGGTGACCGAGACGTAGAGCCAGACGGGGAAGACCCAGCGGACGAGCTTCTTGTGCTCCTCGAGGCGATCGTGCTTGGCCAGCCAGACGGCGCGGACGATGAAGGGGGTGACCAGGATCGCCAGGATGACGTGCGGGATCAGGATCAGGAGGTAGAGAGACTTGAGACCGACCCAAGCCGAGTTCGGCTCAGGCGCATAAGTGATGTTGGTGCGACCTAAAGCGACCCAGAGGTGGACCTTCGAGGCCAGGTAGAGCGCCAGGAACAGGGCTGAGGTCAGTACGGCCGCGCCCATCGCCTTGCCGTGGCCGGCGCGGTCGCCCGCCTTGATTTTGGCGAAGCCAATCAGGAGGAAGACCGTGGCCAGGGCGTTCATGCCGGCGACGGAGCGGGAAAGGAGTTCGGTGGTAGAGGCCATGGGGCCAAGGAGAACCACTTTTAAGGAAAAGCCAACCTCAGGCCGCCCTTAACCTTCACTTAAGGCTAAATCTGGTATCATTCCCCCCACGCCCCATGAACCCGACCCTCTGCCTTCTCCTCACCGCCGCCGCGCTGGTCGCCGCCGACGCCCCTAAGGGCCCTGCCCTCAAGGAAGCCGACGCCAAGCCGCCCGGCCAGAACAAGGTCACCTTCACCGTCAAGGGCGACAAGCGCGTCATCGAGTCCAATGGGATCCCCGACCACAAGGTCGCGACCTTCCCTAACCGCGGCAACCCCAACGCCATCTCGGAGCAGAAGTATCGCCTCGAAGTTCCGGCCAACCCTCAGCCGCTCACCGGCGGCGCGACCGGCCGGATGATGTCGGCCTGGGGCGTCGCCCTGAACGGCGTCGTCTTTGATCCGGGCACTGCCGAAGTCTACAATGACGGCGATCGCAGCAACCCGTGGCACTACGAGGCACTGATGAGCAACACCGAGATGGGCACGACCCCGAAGATCAAGGTCGGTCTGGGCCTCGACCAGAATCACGGGCACGTCCAACCCAACGGCGCCTACCACTATCACGGCATCCCCTCCCTGCTCTTCGAACGCCTCTCCGGCGGAGAAAAGAAGATGACCCAGGTCGGCTGGGCCGCGGACGGCTTCCCGGTCTATGCCGTCTACGCCTTCGCCAAATCCGAGGATCCCAAGAGCGAGCTGAAGAAGATGAAGAGCAGCTATCGCCTCAAGACCGCCGACCGCGGGGGCGACGGCAAGGAGACCCCGACCGGCAAGCCCGACGGCGCGTTCGGCCTCGACTTCGAATACGTCGCCGGCTCGGGCGACCTCGACGAGTTCGGTGGTCGCGCCGGCGTGACCCCGGAATTCCCGAAGGGCACCTACTACTACGTGATGACCGAGGAATACCCGTTCATCCCCCGTAAGTTCAAGGGCACGCCTGACCCCTCTTTCAGCAAACAGAAGATGGATCCCCACTCCAACCTCGGCGGCCAGGGCGGCCCCGGCGCCAAGGGCGGTAAGAAGGGCAAGAAGGGCCCGCCTCCTGGCGGCTCGGGCGCCCCTCCCCAGGACGGCCCGCCTCCCGAAGGCGCGGCGAAATAATCCGGCTTTCAAGGTAGGGACGTGGTTGCCATCACGTCCGTTCGCGGGCGGACATGCGGGGTCAGTGCCCTTAGCTAAGGGCCGATGACTTGCCGACCACGGACTCAAACGGCGGTGATGGCAATCACCGCCCTACCCCACTTCGCGACCTAACTGCCTCTGCCTTGGTTAGGGCGCGGCTCTCCGAGCCAGCCGCCATCAGACGGACGGCTCGGAGAGCCGTCCCTACCTGAGGCGGCGAGAAGACTTACGCGCCCTGCTTGGGGTCGTATTTCTTCTTCGGCTCTTCGGTGGGAGCCGGCGTCGCGTTGCCTGGAAAGCCCGGCAGGGTGAAGTTCTTGCCCTCGACGAGCTTCAGGCGGCGACGGACGTCGGCCGGCAATTTCTCGACCGCAGACTTATCGGTGACATCGCCGTCGAAGAGCGTCTTGCCGTCGCGATCTTTCACGACGGCGTGCTTCTTGCCGTCCTTCTCCTCGAGCGAGACCGTGCCCTCGGCATCCGAAGCCATCGAGGTAGAGGAAGATTTCGCGCCATTACCGAAGCTGAACGAGAACGAATGCGAAGAAGACGAACGGGCGCCGGACTGCGCGCGAAGCTCATCCGCCGAAGGATTCGGCGCACGGGCGGGCGTCGGGATTGCGCCAGACTGGAGATCCTGCAACTGCTTGAGCAATTCAGGCGGGATCGCGCCGCCCGGCGTAATCGTAATACCATTGGGCGTCTCGATGACGCCGGCACGACCGGCGCGAGCACCGGAGCGGTCGGCGGAAGCCAGCTTCTCCGCCGGCCTGGAGCCGAGCGCGAAATCGACGATCATCGGCTCGACGCCACGGACGAGAGTGAGCTTCACCTTTTCGCCCGGTTTACGCGTGCGCACGAGCGCGCGGAACTGCTCAGCGTTGAACAGCATCTGGTCGTCGAGGCGCGTGAGGATATCGCCTTCCTCGACCTTACCCGCGGACGGGCCCTTCGGATCGATGAAGCCAACTTGGATGCCAACGCCCGCGGGCACCGTGGTGTTGGCCGTTTCGATGCGCGGTCCGACGTTAAGGCCGGCATAGGCGACCTCGCCGGAAGCGGCGAGCTTGGCGGCGGGGGTCTCGTTATCCTTGTCCTTGGCCTGCATCGGACAGACGAGTCCGGCGAGCAGGAGCATGTGGAGCGGAATCTGGCGGAGGGAGTTCATGGCGGGTCCTTTGTAAGTTAAGCGACGGAGGTCGGCGGATTTGTTCAATTGGTCTCGAGCGGCAGCAGCGTGAGCTGGTCGTTCGGGCGATAGTTGATCAGGCGGGTGTTGCTGCGAGCATCTTCCCAGCGGGTCGTGTCCTGCCAGCGCACGCGCACCGGGCGGGCGAATGATCCGTCGTCCATCTGGACCGGGCGAAAGAACTGCACGTCTGGGCGGGACTGCTCGACGCGCACGAGCTGATACTGCGGGGCCTCGGATTCGACGACGCCACCGAGGAAGATGAAGGCGGCGACGAGAGCGGCCGCGGCCGACGCGAGACCAGCGGACCAGGCGATAATGAGGCCGCGACGAGACGACGCAGCGTCGAGTTCGCGGGCGAGGCGCTCCGTCACGGCGGGGCTGGGCGGGCGCGGGCGAAGCGAAGCTAGGGCCTCGGCGATATCGTGGTCGGGATCAGTCATGGGTGCGGGCGGTGATGTGTTTGCGCAGGGCCTCCATGGCGTAGCGCCACCGCGAGGCCGCGGTGTTGGGGGAAATCGAAAGTTGTTCGCCAATCTCGTCGAAGGTCAGTTCACCCCACACCTTGAGCACGACGACCTCGCGTTGCTCGGTGGGCAGGAGCTTCAACGAATCGACTAGGGCAGCCAGCCGCGGATCGGCTTCGGGCTCAAACCAGCTCACCGTCTCCATGTCGTCGCCGACGACCTTCTCGCGGGCCGCGCGCCGGTCGCCGCGACGCAGGAGATCAAGGGCGGCGCGGCGGAGGGAGGTCACCACGAGGGCGTTCGGGTTACCGGGCAGGTGACGTTGATGTTTCCAAAAGCGAACAAATGCCTCCTGCAAGACGTCGTCCGCATCGGCCTCACACCGGGTCCACTGACGCGCGATCAGCCGGAGCCTGGCGCCGTGTTCGGCGAACCAGGCCCGCCAATCCTGATCGGCATGGGCATCGGGCATCTTGTAATAGAGGGCGTCGCGGGCGGGCGGATTTGTCTACCCGGGACAATCCTGGCGGGCGGGGCAAAAGCGTCAAAGCAGTTGCGAAACGCCCCCTCCCCTTCTAACTGCAAACCAGATGCCCACCCCCCTTGCCCAGCGCCCCGAGGACGGATTCTTCCGATCCCTGATCCGCTGGTTCGATGCGGACCACATCCCGGAAGGGGTCGAGGCCCTCCAAAGCTCCCCCAAGAAGGTGGATTGGCTCCGTTCCATCCCCTTCATCCTCCTCCACTTGGTCTGCTTCGCCGTCATCTGGGTCGGGGTCAGCCCGATCGCCGTCTGGACCGCTGTCGGCCTCTACTTCTTCCGGATGTTCGCGATCACCGGCTTCCTCCACCGCTACTTCTCGCACAAGACCTACTCCACCTCGCGCGCCTTCCAGTTCGTGATGGCCGTCTGGGCCGCCTTGGCCGTCCAGCGCGGCGCGCTCTGGTGGGCCTGCACGCACCGCCACCACCACAAGCATTCCGACGAAGAAGAGGACAAGCACTCCCCGGTCGTCGACGGTTTCTGGTGGTCGCACATCGGCTGGATCACCGCCAAGCGGAATTTCCCGACCGATTACTCGAAGATTCCCGATCTCGCGAAATACCCCGAGCTGGTCTTCCTTAACCGCTTTGACATCCTCATCCCACTGCTCGCGGGCGGCCTGACCTACGGCGCCGGCGCCTGGCTCGGCGCGCATGGCTACGACACCAACGGCCCCCAGCTCCTCGTCTGGGGGATCATCTCGACCGTCGTGCTCTTCCACGGCACCGGCTGCATCAACTCCCTCGCCCACGTCTTCGGCACCAAGCGCTTCCAGACCACCGGTGACGAGTCCCGCAATTCGCTGATCCTCACGCTCATCACCCTCGGTGAAGGCTGGCACAACAACCACCACCGCTATCAGGCCACGACGAAGCAGGGCTTCTACTGGTGGGAGTTCGATCCGACCTATTACGGCCTCAAGGTTATGTCATGGATGGGATTGATCTGGGGCCTCAAGGGCGTGCCGGCTTCGGTCTACGAGGAGGCGGAACGCACCAAGGCGGAGGCCTCCTCTTCGCGTGCGTGAACGCATCGCCATCGTCGGCTCGGGCGTGAGCGGCCTCGGTTGCCTTCGCTTCCTGCGTGCGCATCACGACGTCACCGTCTTCGACCACGATACCCGCCCCGGCGGCCACGCGCACACCATCGACGTCACCGAACCCGGCACCGGGCGGGCGCTGCCGATGGACACCGGCTTCATGGTCTTCAACGAGGTGACGTACCCGCACCTCTGCCGGCTCTTCAAGGAACTCGGCGTGAAGCCCAAGCAGACCTCGATGTCCTTCGCGGTCCGCCACGACCCGACCGGGCTGGAATGGTGCGGTAGCTCGCTTAATCACCTCTTCGCCCAACGCCGTAACCTCTTCAACCTGCGCTTCTGGAAGCTGCTGCTCCAGATCAATAAATTCAACAAGGTCGCCAAGACTGAGTGGCGATCCACCGAGGCCGAGACGACCTCGCTCCGCGATTGGTGCGCCCGCAAGGGTTTTGGCCAAGACTTCCTCGACCTCTACCTGATTCCCATGTCGGCCGCGGTCTGGTCGACGCCGGCGGACAAGATGCTTGGCTTCCCGGCCGCGGCGCTGATGCGCTTCTTCCATAACCATGGCTTCCTCGGCCTCGACACCCAGCACCAGTGGCTCACGCTCGAGGGCGGTTCACGGACTTACGTCAACGCGTTGCTCAAGGCGCACCCGGCCGATTTTCGTTTTGGTCAAGGCGTCACCTCCGTCCGCCGCGACGGCCAGCAGGTCATCGTGACGACGGCCAACGGAGAGGAACGCTTCGATCGCGTGATCATGGCCTCGCATGCCGATACCACACTGAAGCTGTTGTCCGATGCCGACGCCGAGGAGCGCCGCCTGCTCGGCGCCTTCACCTATAATCAGAACGTCGCCATCGTGCATACCGACACGGGGCCGCTCCCTCGCTCCGCGAAGGCGCGCTCCTCTTGGAACTACCGCACCTGGGCCAAGGACGGCGGCCTCGCGACCTCGACGCACTACTGGATGAATTCGCTGCAGGGCCTCACGGACAAAGGCGACTTCGTTGTCACGATCAACCACCCCGAACAGGTCGACCCCGTGAAGGTCCTCCGCACCATCCCGACCGAGCACCCGCTCTTCTCGCTCGAGGCCGTCGCGGCGCAGGCCGAGATCCCCACCCTCAACGCCCGGACCGGCGCACGCACGCACTTCGTCGGCGCGTGGCAACGCTACGGTTTCCACGAAGACGGCTTCTGGTCGGCCCACCGGCTCTGCTCGCAACTCCTCGGGCGCGACGCTTGGACGGCCTGATCAGAAGGCGATCTTCTGGGTCTGACGTTCAAAGCCTTCGGCCTGGAAAAGAGGCTCCGGATTCATCTTCACGATATCAGCCACATAACGATCCGGTACGCGCTCAAGGCGGATGTTATAGAACGTCGCAATATTCGCATGGTAGGCGCGGGCGAGCGCGATGCGATCCTCGGTCTCGACAAGGTTCTTACTGAGTTCAGCGAAGACCTGCTGCCCCTTGAGCTCCGGATACTGTTCGGCCACCGCAACCAGCATCGGCCCCACGGCGGAAGGCCTGGCCCCGGCCGCCTGCGCGCGGAGCGCAGCGACCAGCGTCTGCACCGACGCCTCGTGGGCGCGGAAACCCTGCACGCACCCGACCAGCGGAGGAATCAGATCGGCCCGACGCTTCAGCTGGATATCAATCAATGAAGACGCCTGCCGGACGCGATTGCGCAGGCCGGTGATGCTGTTGAAGACCATCCAGACCCAGCCAGCGCCGGCCGCGAATAGGTAGAGGCCGAGGCCAATAAATAACCCGATCGGCGCGACGTCGGGACGGGCCCCGGCCATAAGGGCAGCGCCGAAGCCAGCGGCGCAGGCGGCCCCGACGACATGCCAAAGGACGAAGGCGGTAGCTTTCCCTTCGCTGACCTCATGCGCCTTGCGCGTCGTGATAATGAACATATCCGCCTTGTCCTCGTGCTTGATCTGGGCGGCGACGATGTCGGGGCGCTCGCTCGCGCGACCGCGGACGAAGAGCGGCGTGCCGATGACGAGACCGTACTCGGTGAAGCTGCGTTCGCCGGTCGAACCTTCGACGGCATCGTCGGGACCCTTGTCGTAGTAAAGCGGGTCGTCGCGATCGACGTCGCGCTCGAACATCGTGAGCGTGTCCATGTCGGCGCCCTCGGGGTTGACCCAGACGTAGCCGGTGTCGTCCTGGATATAGAAGCCGCCCGACTCGCCGCCGGAGGCGACGGTATCCGATCCCGTATCGATCACCGTGCGGGTCCTCGTGTTACCCTTATCATCGGTATAGGTCTCTTGCCGGGCGCGGCGCCAATGTTCGTCCACTGACCAGCGGTAGACGACGCAGGGCTTCTCGGCCAGGTAGCTGATAAACGGGTCGCGGCGGACGCAGACGCCCTCGACCTCGACCTCCCCGACGAAGACGCCCAGCGCCTTCGAGATCGGGGTGTCGTCGAGCAGGCGACGCTTACGGCCGGCGTTCAACGCAAGGAGCATGCACCCGCCGGAGGCAAGGAGAGCGATCAGACCGGCTCCGGAGGCATCTTGGGACACGGTCATCGTTATGCCCAGGCCGGACGGTTTAGCAAGGTTTCGGCGAGGGGACGCTTGCACCTGACCCTGTTCCTTTCACCCTGCGGACAGATGCCCCGACTGTACGATGCGGAAGTGATGCACGCCCGGCTCCGGCCGAAGCGTCATGACTTCACGCATGCAGCCTTCGCCGTGGCCGTGGACGCCGCGACCCTCGGGTCCGTGCGCGGCGGCCGATTCATGCTGGGTCGGCGATACTCGCCGTACTGTTTTCGCGACCAGGATTTCCTGCCGGCCGCGGAACTCTTCCAGCCGGAAGGCGTGGCGCAGAATTTTGGCCAAGCGGGCGATTCGCTAGACAGGCGCTTCCGAGCCTTCGTCGCCGCCCAAGGCGAACCCCTGCCGGCCCACGCCCAGATTACCTTAGTCGCGATGCCCCGCGCCTTCGGAAAATCCTACAACCCCGCCGTCTTCATGATGGCGACCGTGGATGGCGAGCTCACCTGCGGCGTCGCCGAGGTCCATAATACCTTCGGCGAACGCAAGGCATGGTTCTTGGGTAAGGCGTGCCTAAAGCGAGATCATGATGGCGACACGTTCCTACAGCTCCGCACCCCGAAACGTTTCTACGTCTCCCCTTTCTCGAAACTCGATACTGAATTCGAATTCACCCTGCGCCTACCGGACGGCCGGCTGGCATTGACGGTCGATCACTACGAAGACGGCGACCGGTCTCTGACTAGCGCCTGGACGGGCAGGCTGGTGCCGCTGACGGACCTCCGCCTGCTCTGGCTGACCCTCAAGTCGCCCTTGCTGATCCTCAAGGTCATCACGCTGATCCATCTACACGCCGCCTGGCTTTGGCTGGTGAAGAAACTTCCCTTCCGCCGAAAAGGGGCTGACATTCCCGACCAACGCAACCTGCGGCACCCTACCCCTGAACTTACTGGACGACATGACTAAGCCTTCCCTCGCCCGCCGCCTCGTCCTGGGAGAACTTGCGAAGCTCTCCAAAGGCCGCCTTTCATTGCGCCTGCCCGAAGGCACGGAGCTCATCCTCGGCGACCCGCAGGCCAAGTCCGGAGCGCGCATCGAGATCGCGGACGAGAATGCCTTCCGCCGCATCATGCTCGCGGCCGACATCGGCCTCACCGAGGGCTACATGGAAGGCGAATGGGATTCTCCCGACCTCAACGCCCTCATCGGCTTCTTCATCGAGAACATCGACCAGACCCCTGGCATGTCCGGCTCGGCCCGCAAGGCCCTCGGAGTCGGCCTCTTCCGCATCGCCGACCGCATCGGCCACCTCCTGCGTCCGAACGACAAGAAGACCGTCCGACGTAATATCTCGGAGCACTACGACGTCTCCAACGATTTCTTCCGCCTCTTCCTGGATCCGTCGATGATGTATTCGTCGGCGCGCTGGGAAGGCACGGACTCGCTCGAACAGGCGCAGACGAATAAGAATGACGCCCTCTGCCGATTCCTGCAGCTCAAGCCGACCGACCATGTCATCGAGATTGGCACCGGCTGGGGTGGCTGGGCGCTACATGCCGTCAAGAAGTACGGCTGCCGCGTGACCTCTCTCACGATCTCAAAGGCGCAGCACGACCTCGCCGTCGAGCGCATCCAAGCCGCCGGCCTCTCCGATCGCATCACCGTGAAGCTCGAGGACTTCCGCGACCATCAAGGCCTGTATGACAAGTGCGTCTCCATCGAGATGATGGAAGCCCTTGGACACAACTACCTGTCCGCCTTCTGCGCCTCCATCGGCCGCCTGCTGAAGCCCGATGGCATCGCCGCGTTCCAATACATCACCTGCCCGGACAGCCGCTACGCGCAGTTCCGTGACGGCGTGGACTTCATCCAGAAGCACATCTTCCCCGGATCGCTCCTGCTCTCGATCAACCGCGTCGGCGACCTCATGACCAGCGAGAGCGGCTTCCAGCTCGACCGCGTCGAGGAGTTCGGCCGTGACTACGCGCGCACGCTCGATGCGTGGTGCCAGGCCTTCGAAGCCAACCTCGGCAAGGTGCGCGGCATGGGCTTCGACGAGCGCTTCATCCGCAAGTGGCGCCTCTACTTCCGCTACTGCCAGGCCGCGTTCGAGCACCGCAACATCGGCGTCGTCCAGGCCGTGTACGTCCGCCCGAACAGGAAGGGGTAACGCGACGCTTCGCGAGGGGACACGTGGGTAAGTTGACACGTGGACAAGGGGAAGTGACGGTGTCGCGTCCGTTCGCCGCAGGGCGAACCATGGTAGGGGCACGATTCATCGTGCACTCCGCAACAGGAGGGCGCGGCGAAGCCACGCCCCTACCCCAGGCCGCCCTACGGCGGCCCGAGGAGGTCGGCCCTACCCGAGAGACCTAGGACAGCACGTGGTGCTGTCCCTACCTTTATTAGTAGGCCTTGGCCATCACCACGCGGCGGGGGCTGGGCTCGCCGGTGACGACACACTTGCCGGGCTCGTCCTTGGCATCGAGCGGGATGCAACGGATGGTGACCTTGAGCTCGTCCTTGAGGCGCTTCTCGACGGCCTTGGAGCCGTTCCAGTGGCACATTGCGAAACCGCCATGGATTTCCGGACGCTCCGGGGTCTTGGCGGTGAAGTAGGCTTTCAGTTCTTCAAAGGTATCGATGTCGCGGGTGTTAGCGGCGCGGTGGGCCTTGGCGCGAGCGAGGAGGTTATCCTGGATGGCCTGCAGGCGTTCGACGACGGTGGCGACGAACTCGGCGCGCGGGATACCGGCCTTCTCGCCGGTGTCGCGACGGGCGACGAAGACGGCGTTGGCCGCGAAATCGCGCGGGCCGACTTCGACGCGCAGGGGGACGCCCTTCTTAATCCAGCCCCAGGCCTTGTCGCCGCCGCGGATATCACGATTGTCGACGGTCACGACGACCTTGCGGTCATGGAAGCGCTGAGTGGACAGTTCTTTCTGGAGCGACTGGCAATAGGCGAGGATGTCGGCCTTGGTGGCGTCGTCCTTGTAGATCGGGCAGATGACCACGTGCTGCGGGGCGAGGCGGGGCGGAGCCACGAAGCCGTCGTCGTCGGAGTGAGTCATGATCATGCCGCCGATGAGGCGGGTGGACACGCCCCACGAGGTCGTGTGCGCGAACTGCTGGGTGCCCTTCTCGTCCTGGAACTGGATATTGCAGGACTTGGAGAAATTCTGGCCGAGGTAGTGGGAGGTGCCGGCCTGGAGAGCCTTGCGGTCCTGCATCATCGATTCGATGCAAAGCGTGTCGACGGCGCCGGGGAAGCGTTCGCCTTCGGTCTTACGACCCTTGATGACCGGCATCGCCATGTGGTTCTCGGCAAAGTCGGCATACACCTCGAGCATCTTGTTCGTCTCCTCGACGGCTTCGGCCTCGGTCGCATGGACCGTGTGGCCTTCCTGCCAGAGGAACTCGGCGGTGCGGAGGAAGAGGCGCGTGCGCATCTCCCAGCGGACGACGTTGGCCCACTGGTTGATCAGGATCGGCAGGTCGCGGTAGGACTGGACCCACTTGGAGTAAGTCTCGCCGATGATGGTCTCGGAAGTCGGGCGGACGATGAGCGGCTCTTCGAGCTCGCCGGCGGGGATGAGTTTACCGTCGGGGCCCATCTCGAGACGCGAGTGGGTGACCACGGCGCACTCCTTGGCGAAGCCATCGACGTGCGCGGCTTCCTTCTGAATGTAGCTGACCGGGATGAAGAGCGGGAAGTAGGCGTTCACGTGGCCGGTCTCCTTGAACTTCTCGTCGAGGTCGCGGTGGATGTTTTCCCAAAGGGCGTAGCCCCAAGGCTTGATCACCATGCAACCTCGGACCGGGCTATTCTCGGCCAGGTCGGCGTGCTTGATCACCTGGAGGTACCACTCCGGATAGTCATCCTGGCGGGTGGGGGTGATGGCGGTCTTCGGTTTGGCGGCGGGCTGCTGGGACATAAGGTCAGTAAAGAGGAAAGGCGGGTCGAAGGGCAAGACGGGAGGGCTGTGCCTCACAGGGCCAGGGCTAGGGCCAGTCAGTTACACTTTCTTCGCTTTCCAGAAACGCGGGCGCCCGCTCATGTCAGGAAGGCCGGCGGACTCGGCGTAGCCGAGCTTCGCGGACAAGTCCGCCAAGGCGGCATGCTGATCGATGCCGGTCTCGCAGATCACCCAACCGCCGGCGCGCAGGAACTTCGGGGCGTCGGTCAGGATACGGCGTAGGTCGGCGAGGCCTTCTTCGGGAGCGATGAGCGCGGACTTCGGATCGAACTCCCGGACTTCCGGATCGGCCTCGGCCACTTCGGCTTCGGTGAGATACGGCGGGTTCGAGACAATCAGGTCGTAGGCGTCGGTGACGGCGGCGAACCAATCCGACTCCGCGAAGTTGACGCGCTCCGTTAAGTTACACTGCGTGGCGTTCTCGCGGGCCAGCGCGAGTGCATCGGCCGAACGATCGACCGCGTCGACCTTCCAAAGCGGACGCTCGGAGGCGAGGGCCAGCGCGATGGCGCCGGAGCCCGTACCGAGGTCGAGCACGCGCACGGCCTGGTCTTCCGGAAAAAGAGCGAGCGCAAGGTCGATGAGCTCTTCGGTCTCCGGACGCGGGATCAGCGCCCGCTTATCGGACTTCAGGACAAGGTCGCGGAACTCCACCTTGCCGACGATGTGCTGGAGTGGTTCACGGTTGCCGCGGCGGACGGTGAGGTCACGCAGGCCCTTCACTTCCTCGTCGGTGAGCAGCCGTTCGAACTGCAGATAAAGGTCGAGGCGTTTCAGGCCTAGGCCGGCGGCGAAGAGGTGTTCGGCTTCGACGCGCGGTTTTTCCAATCCTTTACGGGCGAGGAATTCCGCGGCCTTCTTCAGCGTGTCGAGGAGGTTCTGCATTAGCGGGCGGAGGCGCGGGTCAGGCGATCGTTATAGGCGGCGCCGATACCGGCGGGAGGAGCGAGCTCGGCGTGGATTGTCTCATAGCCGCGGCCGTCGAGCTGGCGGAGCAGGTCGAAGAGATTGCGGGCGGCTTCTTCGGTGGAGCCGCTTTCGGAAAGCAGGAACACGTCGGCGTTGCCAGGCGGTGCGGTGCGGCGGCCGATAAATAACACTGCCGAGCGGAGATTGGCGATGACGGGCAGCGTGCCGTGCGGGAAAAGCGCGACACGGGTGGCCGGGCTATAATGGCGCTCCAACATGCCCGGGGCGTCCTGCGCGGCCTGCTGGCTCGCGGCGCGGGTGACCACTTCGACGTCGCCGAGCAATTCGCGCAAGGCCTCCAGCGGAATCGGGCCAGGGCGAAGCAGACGGGCGCGGCCGGGGACCGAAAGATCGAGAATCGTGGATTCCACTCCGTGGGCGCAGGCGCCACCGTCGACAATCCATGGGCAGCGTTCACCGAGGGAATCGCGGACGTGCGCGGCCTTGGTCGGGCTGACATAACCGAAAGGGTTAGCGCTCGGCGCGGCGAGCGGGCGACCCGAGAGACGCAGCACCTCACGAAAGAGCGGGTTGGCCGGGATACGGACGGCCACGGTATCCTTGCCGGCGGTGACGAGATCCGGCACGACGGATTTGCGTCGCAACACCACCGTCAACGGCCCCGGCCAAAGGTGGGCAATCTTGGCGAGCCGCGGGTCCGGTTCGGAGACTTCGGCGAGCGCAGCCTGATCGAGCACATGGACGATCAGCGGGTCCAGGAGTGGGCGGCCCTTGATCGCGAAGACCTGGGCGAGCGCGGCGGGGTTGGTCGCGTCGGCGGCGAGGCCATAGACCGTCTCAGTCGGGAGGGCCACGCAGGCGCCCTGACGCAAGAGCTCGGCCGCGCGAGCGAGGTCGGCGGGAGCGGAGGTCAGAAAACTGGAGGCGGACGGAGACAAGGGAGACGGGACTTTACGGGACGAGGCGGCAGGAGTCCCGTCCGATTTACCTCGGGGTGCCGGCGGGGGCAACCTCCCAGACCGGCAACAAAAAGGCCGCCTGAAAAGGCGGCCCGGGAAAGTCGTCGCGAGGACGATTACTTCATCGTGATCATATTGCGGGCGCGCTTCACGGCCTTGGCAATATGACGCTGCTGGCGGGCGGTGAGGCCGGTCAGTTTGCGGGGCAGGATCTTGCCCGTCTCGGTGACGTAGCGCGTCAGGGCCTCGGGTTCGGTGAAATCGAAGTCGAGGGGGTTGCGGGAGCGCTTGAGCTTACCTTCGGTGGTCATGGGAGGTTTGGAAGTAAGAGGAGCAGGGCCGAGGGCAAGGAGAAATGGGGTGCGCCAGAGGCGCGGGGGTAGGGGCAGGGATAGGGGTAGGGGTAGAAATGAAAGAAATAGCCGCAATTTGCCTCTTTTCTAAAATAACCTAGCCCTAGCCCAAGCCCTGGCCCTAGCCCTTCTTAGGCCCTTTTGACGGCGATCAGGAACTCTTTATTCCCATCCCGGCCTTCGATTGGAGAGGGAATCACCCCGAGGACCTGGGCGCCGGGAAGCGACTGAATGGAGGCGGTCAGGCCATCGACCACGCGGGCATGGATGACTGGGTCCCTGATGATCCCCTGCGCCTTGTCGGCCTCGGCCCGCGTCGCCTCGAACTGCGGCTTGATGAGCGCGATCAGATACCCGCCCTTCCCCACCCGTTCCCAGGCGGCCGGCAGCACCAGCCTCAAAGAGATGAACGAGAGATCCATGACCACGATGCCGTAAGTCCGGTGCGGCAGCTCGACGGTATTGATTTCCCGTGCGTTGAACTTCTCGAGGTTCTTGATGCGCGGATCATTGCGGAGCTTCGAGTGGAGCTGAGCCGTGCCGACATCCACGCACGTCATGCTGACGACGCCACGCTGGAGCAAGCAGTCGGTGAAGCCACCGGTCGACGCGCCGACGTCGAGACCGTGGAGGCCTTCGACGGGGATCTTAAAATGGTCGAGCGCCCCTTCGAGCTTCTCGCCACCGCGCGAGACGAAGCGCGGAGGCTGATCGACGATGAGCACCGTATCTTCGGGGAAAGACTGCGAGGGCTTATTGACGACGGCGTCAGGACCAGAGCGGACCTTGCCGGCGAGGATGAGCGCTTGGGCAACCGAACGGGACGGGGCGAGCGCAAGCTTCAGCAGCAATTCGTCCGCACGCATCCTGCCGGGCTTCGCGGCCATCGGTCAGTCGAGGAAGCCCGTAAGGGGCGAGGTCGGTTCAGCCTTATCGGAACCGATGCCCAGGCCTGCTTCGCGGGCGGTGCGGCCGGCTTCAACCGCGAGGCGGAAGGCACGGGCCATCGCGACAGGATCACCCGAGGAGGCGATGGCGGTGTTCACCAGCACGGCATCGGCACCCATCTCGAGGGCTTCGGCGGCATGCGAAGGTGCACCCAAGCCGGCATCGACGATGACCGGCACGCGGGCCTGTTCGATGATGATGCGCAGGAAGTCACGGGAGAGCAGGCCGCGATTCGAACCGATCGGGGCGCCGAGCGGCATGACCGCGGCGGCACCGACTTCTTCAAGGCGCTTCGCGAGCACCGGGTCGGCGTGGATATAGGGCAGAACCGTGAAACCCTTCTTCACCAGTTCGCGACAGGCCTCAAGGGTCTCGATCGGATCGGGCATCAGATACTTCGGGTCCGGATGAATCTCGAGCTTCAGCCAGGAAGTACCGAGGGCTTCGCGCGCGAGTTCGGCGGCGAAGATCGCCTCCTTGGCCGTGCGCACGCCGGACGTGTTCGGCAAGATGAGATGCTTCTTCGGGTCGAGCGCGGAGAGGATACCGTCATCCTTCGCACCGAAGCGAACGCGCTTGATCGCCATCGTCACCACCTCGGCGCCACAGGCGTCGAGTACCGCGCGGAGCTGCGCGGCGGAAGCGTACTTGCCCGTGCCTGTGAAGAGGCGCGAGGCGAAGGTACGGTCGGCGATACGGAGCGAGGACATCGTTGCTTGCACAATCCGAACGGAGGCGGACTTGTCCAGCCCTCGCCTCTGAAACCTAGGCGGACACCGCTTCGACCAACGATTTCGCGGCCGAAACGGGGTCGGTCGCCAAGGCGATAGCGCCGCTGACCGCGATGCCATGGGCGCCCAGGGCGCGGAGCGACGGCCAGTCAGCGGCGGTCACGCCACCGATGGCGTAGCATGGCAGCGGAGCGGCGGCGGCGATGAGGGTCGCGAGGGATTCGGCGGTGTGGATCGCCGCGAGCTTCTGCTTGCTCGCCGTGGGGCGGAAAGGACCGACGCCCGCGTAGTCGACACGCACGCCGGCGAAGCGGGCGAGATGCGCGGGCTCATTGAGCGTCACGCCCACGATGGCGAAGTCGCCGAGCAAGGCGCGGGCCGCAGCGGGCGAGGCGTCGTCACCACCGAGATGTACGCCATCGGCTTCGGCGCGAAGCGCCACCTGCGGCGAGTCGTTGACGATGAACGTCGCACCATAGTCGCGGCAGAGTTCGGCGATCGCGGAGGCCTCGGCGACCCAGACGTCCTCACGCAGATGCTTCGCGCGGAGCTGGATCCAGCGCACCCCGCCTTCGAGGGCCGCGAGGGCCTGCGCCCGATGCGTGAGCGGCGAAGCGTCGAGCGTCAGGAACTGCAGGCGCGGGAACACGGCCTAGTACTTGCGCTTGAGCTTGCGCGCTTCCTTGCCGTACCAGGCGCGCTCGAGGTCGAGGAACGCGCGGACGGGGTCGGGCTGCTTCCAGACCGAGCCGATGAAAGCGATGCCATCGAAGCCCATCTCACGGGCCTGCGCGGCGTTCTTCGGGGTGATGCCGCCGAGCGCATGGACCGGGGCGCCGCCTTCGGCCTTCCAGCGCTGGAGGATGACCTCGTATTCGCGGAGCGTACGGCGGGGGCGATGATCCTTCTTCGAGACGGACTCGAAGATCGGCGTCAAGAAGACGTAACCACAGGCCTTGTCGGTCGAGCGCAGTTCTTCGTAGTCATGGCACTTGGCGCTGACCGGGGCGTGCTTGGGCCAGCGGCGCGGGATGCGCTCGCCGGGGTGCATCTGGAAACCGCCGAGCTTGTTGGCCTCGACCAGTTCCGGTTCTTCGCCGAGGACGATCCGAGGCCAGAAGGCTTCCGGCACCGCGCGAAGGAACTGCTCGTAGTGGCGGCGATCCCAGTCCTTGCGGACTTGGATGTGAAGGCGGCCCAGGCCGGCGTCGAAGAGGCGGCGGACCTGCTTGGTATCCCAGCTGCCGTCGTTGGGCGTGAAGAGCACGAGGTTCTCCGGGGCCGGGGCTTCCGGCTCGCTGACGAAGAGTCCTTTGATGAATTTGAACATGAGAGGGGGGATTAGCCGCCTTGGGCGGCGCGGATGACAAGGATGCGGGCGCCCTCGGCGAGGGCGTGGGCGGACCAGCGGGAACGCGGGACGACCTGTTCGTCGACCGCGGCGGCGACGGCCGGCTCCTGGGCGACGCCCAGTTCGGCGAGCAGGTCCGACAGCGTCGAGGCGGCGGTCTCCTTGGGCTCATCGTTGACGGTCACGCGCATGTGGGAGCGACCCTGTCCCGCGGGGGGCGGGCTGGCAAGCGGAGGTTTGGGGTTGCGAGGGCGGGCCGGCGGTCTTGGCTTATTCCCATGAAAACCCTGCGCCTGTGCCTGCTCTCTGCCTTGGCCGTCGTGGCCGCCCTCACCCTTTCCTCCTGCAATAACAAAGAACAAATGAAAGACTCACCCGCCGCCGGCACCCCTCGTGCCATCATCCACACCAACTACGGCGACATGACCGTCGAGTTCTGGCCCGACGTCGCCCCGCGCACCGTGGACAACTTCCTAAAGCTCTCCCGCGAGAAGTTCTATGACGGCTCGGCCTTCCACCGCATCATCAAGGGCTTCATGATCCAGGGCGGCTGCCCGAACTCCAAGATCGGCGCCCGCGGCACCCCGGGCACCGGCGGCCCCGGCTACATGGTCAAGGCCGAGTTCAACAATCGCGCCCACGTGAAGGGCGTGCTCTCCATGGCCCGCTCCAGCGACCCGGACAGCGCCGGCAGCCAGTTCTTCGTCTGCCATGGCGACGCCTCCTTCCTTAATAATAAATATACGGCCTTCGGAAAGCTCGTGGCCGGCGAGGAGGTCCTCAACAAGATCGCGAACATCCGCTGCGTCGGCCAGGAGGGGTCCACCCCCACCGAACGCGTGGAAATCACTAGCATTGAACTGGTTGAGGCTAAGTAATCGTTCCCTCTTTACAGACCCGCCGAGCCACCTAGCCTAACGTCTCCCCATGAAAACCCTCAGCACTATCGCCCTCCTCACCGCCGCCACCGCCGCCCAGGCCTACACCCTGGACGTCAACGTCGGCCACTCCCGCCTCGATAACTACGACAACGTCAGCGTCGTCGGTCTCGGTATCGGCACCCACCTCAACAACGAGTACCACCTCGGCCTGAACTTCGGTCGCAAGAACATCTCGAGCACCGCCGCCCTCGTCGACGCCAAGGCCACCAGCGCCACCCTCGACCTGACCTACAACCTGTCCCAGAGCAACGGCATCCGTCCGTTCATCGGCGCCGGCATCGGCGGTGTCCACTTCAGCGGCGCCAGCATCGACACCAAGACCGCCTTCGCCACGAAGCTCTTCGTCGGCATCGCCTTCCCGATCACCCAGAACGTCGAGTTCTCCGTGTCCGCCCAGAACTCCAAGTTCTACAGCGTCCAGGAACTCGCCGGCGGCGCCAAGACCACCGTGTCGAGCTGGGACGGCATCGCCGCCCTCCGCTTCAACTTCTAAGCGGAGTCTGAGCCCAAACAAAAGCCGCCCATCCGGGCGGCTTTTTTATTGGCCGGATGCCGGCGGAGCTCAGGGCGCGAGCAGGCCGCGGTCCTTCATCCAGGCCCCGAGCAGATCCGTCCACTTCTTCGCGGCTTCGCAGCGATCGGACGCGCCCCAGCCGTGGCCGCCCTTGGCCCAGACATGGACTTCGGCGGAGCCACCCATCGACTTAAGCGCCTTGGCGAAGGCCATCGAGCCTTCGGCCGGGTAAGGATCGTCGGCGCTGTGCGCGAAGAAGGCCGGCACGGGCTTCGTGCCCTTGGGCGGAATCACGCCTTCCGGACCGTCGCGCAAGGTGCTGTCCGGTTTATCCTTCACGAAGAGATAGGCCGGGTAGACCATCACGGCGAAGTCCGGGCGGGCGGCATCGGCCTCGGCCGGCGAGTAGGCCACGCGGGCGGCGAGGTTGCCGCCGGCGGAGAAACCGAGGATGCCGACCTTGGCCGGATCGGCGTTCCATTCCTTGGCATGTTCGCGGACGAGCTGGATCGTGCGACGGGCGTCCATGACCGGGACGATCCAAGGCTTGTCGTTGTCGCGACGCGGCACGCGATAACGGAGCACCACGGCGGCGCTGCCGAAAGCGTTCAGCCGCCGGGCGACTTCGGCGCCTTCATGCTCTTCGGCCAGGATGCCGTACCCGCCGCCGGGACAGACGATGACGATCGGCGCGCCCGGCTTGGCGGCTGGGTAGACCACGAACTCGGGGATCATCACGTCGGTGCGGTGACCGTTCTTGTTGATGATGCCCTTCGGGTCCTGGCCGGGCTTGGCCTTCAGGGTTTCCGCGGGCGGCGCGCCTTCCCACACCGGGGCGGGCGGGAGCGCAGCGGCGCCGAGGGAAACGCCGAGCAGGCCGAGGAGGAGCGTGGTCTTCATAGGAAAGTTCAGAGAGGGGCGAGCAGCTTCTGGTCGACGAGCCACGCGCGGAGAGTCTCCGTCCAGACCTTCGCGGCTTCGCAACGGTCGGTGGCGCCCCAGCCATGGCCACCTTTGGCCCAGACATGGACCTCGGCCGAGCCGCCGAGGGACTTGAGCTTCGCGGCGAGGGCCATCGAGCCTTCGGCCGGAATGCGGTCGTCGGCGCTATGGGCGAAAAAAGCCGGCACGGGCTTCGGGCCCTTCGTCGGCACCACGCCTTCCGGGCCTTCGCGCAGGATACTGTCGGGCTGATCCTTTTCGAAGAGGTAGGCCGGGTAGATCATCACGGCGAAATCCGGGCGAGGCACGGCGACGTCCGAAGGCGAATAGGCGGCGCGGGCGGCGAGGTTGCCGCCGGCGGAGAAGCCCAGGATGCCCACCTTGGCGGGGTCGGCGTTCCATTCCTGTGCACGGGCGCGCACAATCTCGAGCGAGGCGCGGGCATCGATGAGCGGCACGATCCAGGGGCGCTGCGGATCGCGACGCGGGACGCGGTAACGCAGGACGACGGCGCCGCAGCCATAAGCGTTGAGACGTTTCGCGACCTCGTCGCCCTCGTGACCGTCGGCGAGTCCGCTGTAACCGCCGCCGGGGCAGATCAGGATGATCGGCGAATTCGGGCGAGCGGACGGCCAAGGCGTCAGTTCCGGCGTGAAGACGTTGCCGCGATGGCCCGGCGTGCGCGTGCCGTGCGGGTCCTGACCTTCCTTCATCTTGAGCGTCTCGCCCGGCGGCTTGCCCGGAAAGACGTCGAAGGACGGCAGAGGGTCGGCCGTGAGTGTGAGGACGGCGAGGAACGCGGGGAGTAGGGATCTCATTCGTGTCGAAGGGCTTCGATCGGGTCGAGTTTGGCGGCGCGGAGCGCCGGGTAGACGCCGGCGACCAGGCCGACGATGACGGAGAAGGCGAGGCCCTGGGACATGATCACCCAGTCGAGCGTGGCGACCGCGCCGGTGGGGAGCGCCTGCGTCAGGATGTAGTTCATCAGCGCGACGATGCCCATCGAGACCACCAGGCCGATGAGACCGCCGACGACGGAGATGACCGCGGCCTCGGAGAGGAACTGCAGGAAGAGGTCGGAGCCGCGCGCGCCGACGGCCTTGCGGACGCCGATCTCGCGGATGCGCTCGTTGATGGAGGCGAGCATCACGTTCATGATGCCGATGCCGCCGACGAAGAGGGAGATCCCGGCCACGCCGCCGAGCGAGAGCTTGAAGGCGGCCTCCGTCTTACGGAAGTCCTCGAGCGTCTGCTCGTTGGTCGTGATTGCAAAATCGCGGAGGCCCTTGTGGGCGGCCAGCATCGTTCGCTCCGTCTGCTCGACCGCGTCATGCAGGCGTTCGGCGTCGCCGATACGTAAGCCGAGGCCGCTCAGGCGGTCGTTGCCGATAAATTTCGCCTGGGCAGTCGAGACCGGGATGAAAGCGCCGCTGTTACGCCAGCGCCACGCGCCGCCGCCACTGCGCGAATTCGCAGAACGGATCTGCATACCGCTACCCTCAATGTTATTGAGTACGCCGATGACCGTGAAGCGGCGGCCACGAATCTTGATTACCTTGCCGACGGGATCCACGTTGGCGCCGAAGAGTTCCGGCACGACGGCCGAACCCAGGACGATGACGTCGTTCATGTTGAGACCGTCGAGGTCGCTGATGAATCGGCCAAAGCCGGGGTCGACCCAGCGCTTGGCGACCGGTAGATAGTCAGCCGTGACCCCGGTGACGTAGGTACTGGTCTCGCGACCGTCGATAATCAGGCGCTCGTAACCGACGCGCGCTTCCGGCGAGATATTGTCGACGAGCGGTACCGTCTTACGGATGCGGTCGACGTCGCGCATGGTGATCCCTTCAGAAAGCTCGGCTAGGTGCTCCTGCTCCTTGGGTAATTGCTCGCGCGTGACGGTGATCTTCTCGATGCCGCCCATGGCGTCGACGAACTGACGGAAGTTGCCGACCATCCCTTGGACGACGGTGACCATCGCGACCAGCGAGGCCACACCGAGGATGATGCCCGACATCGAGAGGAGCGAACGGATCTTGTTGGCCTGGAGTTCACGCAGGCCGTTGATGATCGCGGGGCGGACGCGGTCGAAGAGCTTCATTTTGTGCGGTCCTCCTGGACAAGACCAGCGCGCATCGAGATGATCCGGTGAGCATTCTCGGCGACGGAAAGGTCGTGGGTGACGAGTACGACGGTGATGCCCTCCTTGATGAGCGATCCAAGGAGATCGAGGATGCGATCGACGTTCTTCACGTCGAGGTTGCCCGTCGGTTCGTCGGCGAAGATGATCGAGGGCGAACCCACGATGGCACGGGCAATGGCGACGCGCTGCCGTTCGCCGCCGGAAAGCTGGCTCGGGCGGTGGTCGAGACGATGCGACATCCCGACGCGCTCCAGCGCGATAGCCGCCGCCGCTGCATTGGCGGCCGGGTCGGAGTTCTCGCGATACAGCAACGGCAAGGCCACGTTCTCGAGAACCGTGAGGCGGGGTAGTAGATTAAAAGACTGGAAGACGAAGCCGACACGGTTGGAGCGGTACCAGGCGCGGAGGTCGGGCTCGAGCTTGGCGACTTCCTGGCCATCGAACACGATACTGCCTTCGCTCGGCGTATCCATGAAGCCCAGGATATGCATCAGGGTCGACTTGCCGGAACCCGACGGACCGAGGATGGCGACGAATTCGCCTTTCTGGAAATCAAGGTCGACGCCCGCAAGCGCATGGACGGTCTCGTCGCCCATGACGTAGGCCTTGCGCAGACCGCGAATGGCGATGAGCGCAGGCATCTCAGCGGACGGCGGCGGGACGGACGAGGCTGACGACGTCGCCTGGCGCAACGCCTTCCTTGATCTGGGACCAACCGGCGTCACTGAGACCCAGCTTCACCTGACGGGCGTCCCATTCGCCGTTGGCATTCCGTACGTAGACGAGACGATCGGCACCGTCGATGAAGACGGCCGATACTGGCACGGCGACACAGCCTTTGACGCTATCGACGGTCACCGTGACATTGGCGCTGATACCCGGGCGCACGCCCTCGCCAGCCGTGAAGGAAACCTGCGTCGGGAAGACGCGTAGGTCGGGCACCTTGAGGTCGGCCGTCCCAAACGGGGTCATGAAAGTGATCTTGCCAGGTTTACGCAGGCTAGGAATGGAGTCGAAGGTCACCTGTGCTTCCTTGCCGATATCGACGCGCGTGGCGGCGAACTCGTTGAGGTTGACGTCAACGCGCAGGATCGAGGTATCGGAGATTGTCATGATGAGCGTGCCGCTGTTGATCGACTGCGCGCCAATGACGATTTGGCCCTCAAGGATAGTACAATCAGAGACCTGGCCATCGTGCGGGGCGCGGATGACCGTCTTACGGACATTCTCCGAGGCCTTATCCAGGCGGGATTGGGCAATCTCGCTCTGGAGCTTGGATACCTCGAAGGCCGTCTTGGCATCGAGCATCTCGCGCTCGGAGACGAAGCCCTTGGCACGCAGAGCCTCGGAGCGTCGCAGGTCGCGGGTGACCTTCTCCAGGGTGAACTTCTGCAGCTGCAGGGTGCGGCCAGCCTCGTCCTCGTCGGCCTTAGCGAGTACCGGGTCGAGTTCAGCAAGGATTTGATCCTTCTTCACCATATCACCCGTCTGGACGTAGAGCTTCTGGAGCTTGCCGCTCACTTCCGCGCGGATGTTGCTGTAAATCACGGCGCGGACGAAGCCCGCAGCTTCGACTGTCTCGAGGATATCGCGCTTCTCGGCCTTGGCTTCGAAGGCGGGGGCGAGCGGCTGACGGCCGCCGCTTTTCTTGTTAGGCCAGAAGGTGAAAGTTAATCCGCCGATGACGGCGAGGATGGCAAGGGGCTTGAGAAATTTCATGGGGTGACGGTCAGAGGGGGGAGTGGGTCTTCGGAGCCAAGGCCAGCACCGATCTTCTGCTCAATAGCGTCCATCGTGAAGCCGTGACGAGGGAGGATAGATCCGTCGAGGCGGGCGACCTTCGCGGAGGCCGCGCGGGCGTCGAGATGGGACTGCACCCAATTGAGCTGCGCCGAGTCGAGGGCGGCCTGCGCCTGGAGCACGCGGAGGACGTCGGACTGACCGGCGTCGTAGCGCGCGCGTTCGCCTTCGTAGGACTTGCGCTGAAGCTCAAGGGAAGACGTGGCGGCTTCGACGCGGGCGCGGGCGGCTTCGAGCTCACGCCAGGAAGCGCGGGCGCTGAAGACGAGATTCTGGCGGGCGTCGGCGAGGCGGAGTTCGGCCTGGCGACGGGCGCGGACGGCGGAACGCAGGTTCGCCTCGGATTCGCGAAAACCCAGCGGGAAGCTCAGTTTAAGTTCGGCGTAGTTGTTCCAGCCCGCCTGCTGGCGATAGGCGTCGTAGCCGCCCGAGACGCCGGCGCCGGGGCTCCCGAAGCGGGAGCTGCCCACGGAGAGATTGAGGCTGGGCTGGTCGTTCTGCTCGGCCTGCGCGACGACGGCTTCGGCTTGCGTGATGCTTGAAAGCTGGATGGCCGTGCCGAAATCGAAGTCGGCGACCGTACGGATCCAGGAGGAGAACGTCTGCGGAGCCGGCACGGTGGTCGTCGGCAACGCCTCGACGAGCAAGGCCTGCTCGACCGCGGCGGCGTCGCCCTGGCCGAGGAGCCGGCGCAGGTTCATCTCGGCGCTGTCGAGCGACTGGCGCGCGTTGAGCACCGAGACGCGCTGGCTGGAGACATCGGCGTCGGCCTGCAGTTCTTCGAGCACCGTGGCGTCGCCGAGGGCGCGCTTGGCGCGGATCTGGGCGAGCAAGGATTCCGCCGAGCGCAGGCTCGTCTCGCGCAGGGAGACCAAGGTGCGGGCCCCGGCGAGGGACCAATAGGCGACTTCGGCGTCGCGGATGAGATCGAGCGAAGCCGCGCGCAAGGAGAGCCGGCTTCGATAGGCCGTCTGGCGGGCGGAGATGAGCGCGCTGAGGTTCACCGCGCGCCAGCCGCCGGCGAGCAAGGGCTGCGTATAGGCGACGTTCGTGCCGAGGTCATACGTGGACGCGGTGGCGAGGTTGCCGGAGTCGCCCCAGCCACGCGTCAGGCCGGCGCCGACCGAGAGCGTGCCGCCCCAGGTGAACTTCTGGCTCAGCGCCACGTCGGAGTCGTGCGCACGGTCGGCGGGATCTCCGCCCGTGATCTGGGTATAAAGATGGGAGCCGCTCAGGCGATTGGTCCAGGAGAGGGTCGGATCGAAGACCGACTCCGAGATGTCGACCGAGTCCAAGGAGCGGAGGGCTTCGAGGCGGGTGACCGTCAGCCCGAGATTGAAGAGCAGGGTCCGATCGATGGCCTTCTCCAAGGAAAGCGGGACGGACGGGGCGGGAGCGGTCGACACGGGCAAGCCCAGCTCGGCGCCCCGGAGGGAGGCCGTGGCTAGAAATGCCAGGGTGAGGACAAGACGCATGAGTTAGGGTAAGTACCTCATAATAGGGAGTTTGTTCCCACTGCAAAGCAAAGCGGCGCACCTTTCGGTGCGCCGCGAGAAAAGGACTGGAAACCGTCCTTACTTGGCCTTCGAGATCTCGACCAGCTCGACCTCGAACTCGAGGACGGACTTCGCGGGGATCGGGCCCTGGCCCTGTTCGCCGTAGGCGATGGAGGACGGGCAGTAGAGGACGATCTTGCCGCCGACGCCGATGAGCTGGACGCCTTCGGTCCAAGCCGGGATCACGCCGCTGAGCGGGAATTCAGTCGGCTCGTTGTTACGGGTCTTGGTGGAGTCGAAGACCTTGCCGTCGACGAGCTTACCTTCGTAGCGGCACTTCACGGTCGAAGCCGCGGTCGGCTTCACGTCGGAACCCGGAGCGAGGATCTTGTAGCGGAGACCCGAGGCGGTCTTCGTCACCGACTTGTCGGCGTCGATCTTGGCGAGGAACTCGTCGTTCTGCTTGCCCCACTTGCCGGCCTTGGCGTTGACGCGTTCCTGGAACATGGCGTCGGCGCCTTCGCCGAGCTCGGCAGGGTTGAACTTCGGCTTTTCAGCGCGCATGGCCTGACGCACGCCGGCGAGGAAGAGTTCGATCTCCTCGTCGGTGAGCTCGAGCTGCGAGTTCACTTGGGGCATGGGAGATTGGCTGGCGATGGAGAAGCCAAGCATGGTCCAAGCCTGTTTGACTTGATCGGGGGTGAGCGGTTTCACGATTTTTGCGGGGGGAGGAGTGGGGATCGCGGCGGCGGCGGGCTTCGGCGCGTCAGCGGCATGGAGAGATGCGACGGCGACGGCCAGCGCGGCGAGGACGGGGTATTTCATGGGAGAGGGTTTCGTAGCCGAATCAGGCCTTCGGGGGAAGCACCTTTGCGTGCTCCTGCAAAGAACTGACCGTGAGGGGGTGTTCACGCAGGGAACGGATACCCAGTACGGCCGCGCGGGCCGCGTTCATCGTCGAGGCCATGTACACGCCACGCAGCACGGCTTCGGAACGCATCGCGTTCTCGTCCTTGCGGGGGAGCATGCCGGCGGCGGTGTTCACGATCATCTGCAGCTGGCCGTTCTTCAGGAGGTCGAGCGCGTTGGGGCGGGCGCCTTCGGAGATCTTGCCGAGTTTGATGACCTTGACGCCGGCGGCCTCGATGGCCGCGGCGGTGCCGCTGGTGGAGTAGATATTGAAGCCGAGCGAGGCCAGGTCGCGGGCGACGGCGACGGCGCCGTCCTTGTCACGGTCCTTGACGGAGAGGAAGGCGTTGCCGGCGACCGGGAGCGCCGGCTGCGCGGCCATCTGCGCCTTGGCGTAGGCCATGCCGAGGTCGTCGTCGCAACCCATGACTTCGCCGGTAGAACGCATCTCGGGCGAGAGCGCGACGGGGGCGCCAGGGAAGCGGCTGAACGGGAAGACGGATTCCTTGACGGACCAGTAAGGCGGACGGATTTCGCGGGTGAAGCCGAGGTCCTTGAGCTTGGCGCCGAGCATGCAGAGCGAAGCGAGCTTCGCGAGCGGCACACCGATGGCCTTCGAGACGAACGGGATCGTGCGCGAGGCGCGCGGGTTGACCTCCAGCATGAAAACGATGCCATCCTTGATCGCGAACTGGATGTTCATCAGTCCGATCACCTTGAGGCGCTTGGCGAGGGAATGGGTGATGCGACGGACTTCGTCGACGAGGGCCGGCGAGAGCGTATGCGGAGGCAGCACCATACCGGCGTCGCCGGAGTGGACGCCCGCGTGCTCGACGTGCTCGAGCATGCCGCCGATGACGGTGGTCTCGCCGTCGGAGATCGCGTCGACGTCGAGCTCGATGGCGTCCTCGAGGAACTTGTCGAGCAACACCGGCTTACCGGGAGCGACGTCGAAGGCTTCGCGGACGACGGACTTCAACTCGTCCATGCCGTAGACGATGAACATACCACGGCCACCGAGGACGAAGGAGGGACGGAGCAGCACCGGGAAGCCAATCTCTTCGGCGGCCTGGTAGGCTTCTTCGGCCGAGAGGGCGGTCTTATTGACAGGCTGGCGGATGCCGAGCTCGATGAGGATGTCCTTGAACTGCTGGCGGTCCTCGGCGAGCGCGATGCTCGCAGGCGTGGTGCCGACGACCGTGACGCCGGCGGCTTCGAGGTCCGCGGCGAGATTGAGCGGGGTCTGGCCGCCGAACTGGACGATCGCGCCGATACACTGCTCGGTGCGGTAGATTTCAAGGATGTCCTCGAGGGTGAGCGGCTCGAAGTAAAGGCGGTCGGAAGTGTCGTAGTCGGTCGAGACCGTCTCGGGATTGGAGTTCACCATCACCGTCTCATAGCCCGCGGCGCGGAGCGCATAGGAGGCGTGGACACAACAGTAGTCGAACTCGATACCCTGACCAATGCGGTTCGGGCCGCCGCCGAGGATCATCACCTTCTTCTTCGGGGACGGGCGGACCTCGGACTCGTCGCCGTAGGTGGAGTAGAAGTAAGGCGTGAAGGATTCGAATTCAGCGGCGCAGGTGTCGACGAGGCGGAAGACCGTCTTGATGCCGGCGGCGTTACGCTGCGAGTAGACCGCGGCGGGCGCCATGCCGGTCGCATGGGCGATCTGGCGATCGGCGAAGCCGGCTTCCTTGGCCTGGCGGAGCAGGTCGGCGCCGACGGACTTGCCGGCAGCCTTGAGGGCGAGCTCGATGTCGACGATGCCACGCAGCTGGCGGAGGAACCACGGGTCGATCTTGGAGAGGTCGAAGATCTCCTTCTCGGTCAGGCCGGCGAGCATTGCGTAGCGGACGAAGAACGGACGTTCCGGATTCGGGCGAGCGAGGCGCGCGCGGATCTCGGTGAGATCGGTGAAGGCGGCGTCGCCGAACTTACCGCCGCAGCCGAAGCCCCAGGCGCCAATCTCAAGGGAGCGAAGGGCCTTCTGGAAGGATTCCTTGAACGTGCGGCCGATGGCCATCGCCTCGCCGACGGACTTCATCGCGGAGGTGAGGGTCGTGTCGGCGCCAACGAACTTCTCAAACGTGAAACGCGGGACCTTCGTGACGACGTAGTCGATGGTCGGCTCAAAGCAGGCCGTCGTAGACTTGGTGATGTCGTTCTGCAGCTCGTCGAGCGAGTAGCCCACCGCGAGCTTGGCAGCGATCTTCGCGATGGGGAAGCCGGTGGCCTTGGAGGCGAGGGCGGACGAACGCGACACGCGCGGGTTCATCTCGATGACGATCATGCGACCGTTGGCCGGGTTGACGGAGAACTGGATGTTCGAACCGCCGGTCTCGACGCCGACGGCGCGGATGACGGCGAACGAGGCGTCGCGCATCAGCTGGTATTCCTTGTCGGTCAGCGTGAGGGCGGGGGCGACGGTGATGGAGTCGCCCGTGTGGACGCCCATCGGATCGAAGTTCTCGATCGAGCAGATGATGACGCACTGGTCCTTATGGTCGCGCATCACTTCCATCTCGTATTCCTTCCAGCCCAGGAGGCATTCCTCGATGAGGACCTCATGGACGGGCGAGGCGTCGAGGCCGGCCTGGGCCATGCGCTCGAATTCTTCCTTGTTGTAGGCGATACCGCCACCGGTGCCGCCGAGCGTGTAGGACGGGCGGATGATGACCGGGAACTCGCCGCCGATGAGGGCGATGGTCTCGCGCGCGGCGTCGAGGGTCTTCACGACGCGGGAGCGCGGGACGTCGAGGCCGATCTCCAGCATCAGCTTCTTGAAGATCTCGCGGTCTTCGCCGCGCTCGATCGCGTCTTCCTTCGCGCCGATGAGTTCGACGCCGTATTTCTTCAGCACGCCGGTACGGGCGAGCTTGAGGGAAAGATTGAGCGCCGTCTGGCCGCCAAGCGTCGGAAGCAGCGCGTCCGGCTTTTCCTTCGCAATGATACGTTCCACGGATTCGACCGTGAGGGGTTCCACGTAGGTGACGTCCGCCGTCTCCGGGTCCGTCATGATCGTGGCCGGATTGGAATTCACCAGGATGACGCGGTAGCCTTCTTCGCGGAGCGACCGGCAGGCCTGGGTGCCGGAATAATCGAACTCGCAGGCTTGGCCGATGATGATCGGTCCCGAGCCGATGATGAGGATTGAGCGGATATCGGTCCTCTTAGGCATAGTGTTCCGCGGACTGTCAGCGACCGCTGGAAGGGTGGTCAAGTGGGGACTTCTAACAATTGCGGGCGCGCCACGGGAAGGCGCTTGCAGGGTCGCCCCGGGCGGGCATTCATCGGGGCGTGGACATCATCAGGATAGCCGGCATCAAGTCCTTCGGACACCATGGCGCCCTGCCCGAAGAGAAGCGGCTCGGCCAGCGGTTCACCGTCTCCGTGGACCTCGAGGTCGACACCCGTCCCGCGGCCGCCGCCGACGACCTGAAGCTGACCGTCGATTACGCCCAAGTCATCCGCACGGTGGAAGCCCAGCTGACCGGTGCGCCGGTCTACCTGATCGAGACCTTGGCCCAGCAGATCGCTGCCCGTATTCTGGGCACTTTTGGGGTAGTCAAGGCCGTCACGGTCGAGGTCAATAAACCCTTCGCCCCAGTGGCCGCCGAGTTCGACGCCATTTCGGTGAAGATTCGTCGCGAGCGGGCGTGAAGGGGAGCCCCCATCAGGTTATCCTCGGCCTAGGCAGCAACCTCGGCGACCGGGCCGATATCCTCGGCCAAGCCATCGGGCTTCTCGGTAAACTCCCCGAAACCCGCATTTTGGCTATTTCCGAGGCCGTGGACTCGGATCCAGTAGGGTATGCCGACCAGCCTAAATTCTTAAATCTCTGTCTGGCAATTACTTGTGATTTAAATCCCGACGAGCTCTTAGCCGAAACCCTCAAAATCGAGCACCAGCTGGGCAGGGAACGGACCGCTAACCGTAACGGCCCACGGACCTTGGACATCGACCTGCTCTTCTATGAAGGGGGCGCGTGGGACAGCCCGACGGTCACCCTCCCCCACCCTAGGTGGTCCTCCCGTGGTTTTGTCGTGATCCCCCTAGGAAATCTCCTTCAGGACCCCGTCCTCGCCAAGCACCCCGCCTGGACTTCGCTCGCCGCGGAGGTCCGGTCCCTGCCCGTCGGAGGCCAAGGCCTCCGCGCATGGCAAGGCCCGACCCCCTGGAGCAAGACTCCCTGACCCCCGACCGCTTCGGACACTGTCCGGCGCTCTGGCTCGCCCTTCCCCTTCTGCTCGGCGGCGCGATCGACGCGGCCGCCGGAGTCTCACCCGGCCCCTGGCTTCTCATTGGCGGACTCGCCGCTGCGCTCGCTTGGTTCACCCGACGTCAGGCGATCGTCGCCGGCGTCGCGATCGTGATCGCGGGCACGGCCCTCGGCGCGGCGTGGCATCAGCTGCGGACACCGCCGCAGACACCGGCCCTCGTCCGGCGACCGTTCGTCGAACTACCGATTCTCGTCGAACGCGCGATGCCGCGCAAAGAGGGCGACGGATGGACGGGGCTCGGCTGGATCACGGACCGTGACGGGGGGTATTTCCGACGACGCATCGCGCTCTCGGCACACGGAGCCTGTCCCGCCGAAGGCGTCGAACTGATAATGTCCGGCGGACTGACGCCGATTCCCATCGCAGCGGACGGCTATGACGCCTGGCTGCGCTCCCAAGGCGCGACGCTCAAGCTACGCGGCGGTCGCGTCCTCGGCGAACTCGCGCCACCCTCGCGCTTCGCGGTCTGGCGACAAGCGCAGCAATCGCGACTGGAGGCCTGGCTGCGGGCACTCCCATGGGAAGATCCGGACGGCGGCGCGATGCTCGCCGCGACGATGCTGGGACGGACCGCGCTGCTACCGGCGGACGCGAAGGAGGCGTTTATGACGACAGGCACGCTACACCTGTTCGCCATCAGTGGCCTGCACATCGCCGGCATGGCGGCGGCCTTGCTCTGGCTGACCAAGCGGGCGCGCCTGCCAGAACTCCCGTCCGGCTTGGTCATCCTCGCGCTACTCTGGCTCTACGTGCAGGTGACCGGCGCTTCACCATCGTCGGTCCGTGCCTGGATCATGGCGGCCTTCCTCTGGGGTGGCCGCGCGAGTGAACGCGACACGCCTGCACTACAATCGCTCGCCCTCGCCTGCGCCGTCACGCTCATCCTCTCGCCCGAAGCCTGCACCGACGCCGGCTTCCAATTGAGTTATGCGGCGGTGCTCGGAATTATCGCGGCCGGCGGGCCAGCTGCGAATCTCTGCGCGCAATCGACGGAAGAAGAACGCCTGACGCCGGCCGACGCGCAGACCGCGTCGCAGAAACTTCGCTGGCGGGTGCGAAAGTTCCTGCTCGGCGGCCTGTGCGTCTCGCTCGCGGCCACATTCGCGGGGACACCGCTGACGCTCGGGCTCTTCGGGTCGGCGAGCTGGGGCGGCGTCTTCGTCAACCTCGTGCTCGTGCCGCTCTCGGAGATCCCGCTCATGCTCGGGATGGCGTCGGTCGCCTGCAGCGTCAGCAATTGGCTCGCGTGGCCGGCGACGTGGCTCAACGGCCTCGCGGCCGCACTGCTTCACCTGATGACCTGGATCGCACAGGTATGTGCGCTCATGCCGTCGATAAATCTGGAGCTGGCCCTCCCGCATCGCTGGCTCGGGCCGCTGGGCGGCGCACTTATCGCGCTCGCCTTCCTCTCTCAGGCCCAATCCCAAAGCCTGCTACGCCTGCTCGGGATTCCGGCGGTAGTGCTGACAGGCTGGCTACTACTCGTCTTTCTTCTGCGTCTCGTATCCTGACCTTGCCAGCCTCCGGCCAGAGAGAAAAGTCTGGGCATGTCCCCGACCTCCCTTCGCTCGCTCGCCGCGCTCGCGCTGGCCGCACTCTCCGCTTCCGCCGCACCCCAAGAATGGTCCGGCATCTATCCCGAGCTCGCTTACTTTAACAACGAAGGCGAATGTGGTACGGGCGCGGTCGTGCCCTGGGCTGACCGCCTCTGGGTCATCACCTACGGGCCGCACCTGCCGTATGGCTCGAGCGACAAACTCTACGAGATCACGCCCGACCTGAAACAAATCGTCCGCCCTGAAAGCGTCGGCGGCACGCCGGCGAACCGCATGATTCACAAGGAGTCCAACCAGCTCATCATCGGGCCTTACTTCATCGGCGCGAACCGCGATGTGCGTGTCATCCCGCCGAAGCTCATGCCCGGACGACTCACCGGCAACGCCCGCCACCTGACCCGAAGCCCGGCCAGACCGCGGAGGTCAGCCCGGCGACCATCACCTCCACGTTATCCGGCTATCACGGCAAGGGACTCTATTCCGGCCAAGGCCTCGTCATCCTCGCCAATAACGGTGAACGCAGCCCCAAGGCCCTCGTCGACCCCACGATCGTCAGCGGCGGCCTCGGTTCGTTCAACGGCGAAGGCAACTGGTCGCTTATCCGCCGCAACCAGTTCACCGAAGTCACCGGCCCCGGCGGCCTGACCGGCAACGCCGACCCAGCGAAGGACCCCGTCTGGACGATTGGCTGGGACTACCGCTCGCTGATCCTGATGGCGATGGAAGACGGCAAGTGGACGAGCTATCGCCTGCCCAAGGGCAGCCACTCGTATGACGGTGCGCACGGCTGGAACACCGAGTGGCCCCGTATCCGCGACATCGGCGAAGAAGGGTCGCGCCTGATGACCATGCACGGCCTCTTCTGGAAATTCCCCGCGAACTTCTCGTCGAAGCACCTGACCGGCATCACGCCGCGCTCCGCCTACCTCAAGGTCATCGGCGACTTCACGCGCTGGCAGGACCGCCTCGTCTTCGGCTGCGACGACACCGCGAAATCCGAATTCCTGAACAAGCGCCCCGGCAAAGGCGCGCTCGCCGGCCCGGGCCAGTC
>JAPLTV010000024.1 GCA_026397955.1 Verrucomicrobiota bacterium
GTGGCGGGAGTGGTCGCGGTCGTCTCGGCCGCGTTCGCTGTGGCTTTCGTGCCGAAGGCGGTCGTCTGGGCTGAAACCGCGGTGGCGGAAGCCAAGAGGACAAAGAGCAGTCTCTTGATCATGGGATTAGTCGAGGGAGGACAGGTCGCCTTCGGCAGGGGGAGGCGTGGACTTAGGCTTGGCGGGGGCTGGGCTGCTGTCGGAAGGGGTCACGGGTTTTTTGCGCTTCGGGCGGTCATCCTCGTCGTCCTTATCGTCGTCTTCGTCGTCATCGTCCTCCGGTAGGTCGTCGTCTTCCGGGTTTGGCTTATCGCCGCGGGCGACGCGTTTGCGGCGGACGATGATCGAGCCGACAAAGATCGCGATCAGGTAGAGCCCGAAGAGCGCTGCGACCAAGATGGCGAGCGAGATGAAGTCGCCGATCGGCGTGATCAGGATCGCCCCAATGGTGATGCCCGCGAACATGCCACGCCAGGACTTGAGGAGCGTCATCGGACGCACCAGCTCGAGCCACATGATTACGATGAGAGCAAGTGGGAACTGGAAGCACAGCCCGGTCAGCAAGGACATCATCACCACCAGCGAATAGTAGTCGGAGGCCTGCCAGTTGATCCGGATGTCCATGCCGTGGGCGACGTGGTGTACGACCACGATGGACATCGGCGTGAGCCAGAAGAAGGCGAGCGCCGCTCCGATGAGGAAGAGAACCAGGCCGGCGGCGCAGAAGGGGATGAGGCCGCGGCGTTCCTTCTTGTTAAGGGCTGGGCCGACGAAGCGTACGACTTCGTAGAGGAAAATCGGGGAGGCAATGGCGATGCCGGCGGCGATCGCCGCGTACATCAGCACGGACCATACGCCCATGAACTGGGTTTCCTGGAGTTGGGTCGAGATCGCCGGCACGCTGACCAGCCAAGAGGGAATCGAGAAGAATCCGAGAAAGAGAAGGTCTCCTTGGACTGACGGCTGAGACATGCCTTCGGGGTCGATCTGCTTGGCCCATTCCAAGGGGAGCTGCAGGAGGACCGGGATTTCCTTGTAGAAGATGAGGGCGACGGCCACGCCGATGGCGAAGACGCCGAGCACACGCATCAGGGAGATGCGCAAATCCTCTATATGTTCGAGGAATGACATCTCGCTGCGAGGCCGATTGCGGCGAATGAGGGTGGAAAGCATGGGTTAGTCCTTGCGGAGGAGGTCCTTGATGACGTCAAGGCTGAGGCCGGACGAGACGGAGTCTGATTCGGTCAGGAGCTTACGCAACATCTCAGACTTGGACTTTTGGAGCTCCATGACGCGTTCCTCGATCGTGCCGGCGGCGATGAGCTTGATGCTGGTGACCGTACGGGTCTGACCGATGCGGTGGGCGCGGTCCGTGGCCTGGGCCTCGGCGGCGGGGTTCCACCAAGGGTCGAAATGGATGACCGTATCGGCGCCGGTCAGGTTCAGGCCCGTGCCGCCCGCCTTGAGCGACATGAGCATGACCGGGATGGTGGGGGTCGAATTGAAGGTGTCGCAGACGCCTTGGCGGTCCTTGGTGGAGCCGTCGAGGTAGCAGTAGGGGATGTCGCGGTCCTCGAGGGCTGTCTTGAGGAGCTGCAATGCGGTGACGAATGTCGAGAAGACCAGCATGCGGTGGCCCGCGTCCTTGGATTCTTCGACGAGTTCGAGGAAGGCCTGCAGTTTCGCCGAGTCGGCTTCTTCCATCTTCGGATCGAGGATGCGCGGGTCGGCGCAGATCTGACGGAGGCGGAGCAGCTGGTTGAAGGCCGCCATCTGGATGCGGGCCTGCGTGGCACCGCCCATCTCCATCTCGAAGATCTCCTTGCGCGTGGACTCGAGGTACTCGTCGTAGATCTTCTTTTGGTTATCCTCGAAGTCGCAGTAGACGATCTGTTCGATCTTCGCTGGCAGCTCCGGGGCGACGGCGACCTTGGAGCGGCGCAGGATGTAAGGCGCGGCCATCTGCAGGAGACGGTCGTCGTGCCATTTGCGTTCTTCGGCCTGGATACGTTCCTCGGGCTTGGGCAGGTAGCCCGGCATCAGGAAGCCGAAGAGCGAGCGCAGGTCTTCGAGCGAGTTCTCCACCGGCGTGCCGGTGAGGATGTAGCGGCCCTTCGCGACGAGCTGCTTGACCGCCTTGGCGGCCTGGGCGCGGGCGTTCTTGATGTTCTGGCCTTCGTCGCAGATCGCGGCACCCCAGGTGATGAGGGAGAAGGCTGCGATGTCGCGCGAGAGCGTGCCGTAGGAGGTGATGACGAGGTCGAAACGCTGCAGGTAATCCTGGGCGGTGAAGCGGTTCTGGCCGTGGTGGGCGAGCACCTTGAGCGAAGGGGTGAAGCGGCGGGCTTCGCGGCGCCAGTTCTCGACCAGCGAGGCCGGGCAGACGACGAGGCAGGGGCCGTCTTCCGGGCGATGCTGGCGAAGGGCTTCCATGAACGCCAAGGCCTGCACGGTCTTGCCGAGGCCCATCTCGTCGGCGAGGAGGCCGCCGAGGGAATTATTATGGATATGCCAGAGCCAGGCCACGCCGACCTGCTGGTAGATGCGGAGCATCTTGCTGAGCTCCTCGCGGATGGGCGCAGGCTGCAGCTTCGAAAGGTTACGGATCGCGGACGAGCGCTTGCTCCAGGTCTCGGGCGGCGCGAAGGCGGCCTGCAGTTCCTCGGCGATGGCATCGGCGCTGGCGAGGTCGGCGTACCCGAGCTTGAGGTTGAGGTCGAGGTCGACGTCGCGCTTGGATTCGCCGGTGATGCGTCGCTGGGCGTTGCGGATCGACTCCATCAGCTCCGGCGTGATGAGGCGCGGACCCAGATCGGTGTAGAAGAACATGCGGCCGCTCGAGAGGGCCTCCTGGATGACCTTCGGCGATTTGCCTTCCGGGTCGATGCCGATGGCGAAACGGAAGCCGTCGTTTTCTTCGGACGCATCGCACTTCACCTTCGCTAGGTCGACGTTGCGGAGGGAGTGCGAGAGGTTGTGCGTGAAGAACGCGTCATTGTCCGTCATCAGCAGCTTGTGATGGCGGGCGAGGAAGTTGAGCACCTGGATCGTGCCGGCGAGGTACCATTCGCGGCTGGTGGTCTCGAGGGTAAAGCCGCTGCGCTGGAGGACATCGCGCAGTTCGGCGACCGGGCCGGAAGATTGCTGGGGCAGGCGGATGCGCAGCCACTTCATCGAGCCGTCGACCCACGGGCGGTCGTCGCGGCCGCGTTCTTGGGAGCGGACTTCCTGTTCCTCGGGGCCGTCGTCGGGTGCTTCGCCCGCGGCGTTGGTCTGCGGTGTCGCGGCAGGTTCGTCGAGGTGTTCGTGGACCTTGTCGAGCTGGTCGCCGTCCCATGCCAGCGGGGTCTCCGGCGCGTTGGCCATGCGGAAGATCTTCAGGCCCTTGCCGATGGCGAGGAGCTGGCGGAGGTGGCGGCGGGTGAGGGGGAGGATGCCCTGGAGTTTGCCGTGGCAGAGGTTTTCGAGGATTGCTAGGAAGAAGACCGTGTCCGGTTCGATGGTCCAAGCCTTGCTGCGGTCAAGATTCTCGGGGGCGACCTGGGCGCCTTCGACGCGGAGCTCGAGGCGGCAGATGATTTCATCACGCGCGGCGGCGGTGACGATGTTGGGCGGAACGATGAAGCGCACCTCGATGGGCGTGCCGCGTTTTTCCGAGAGAGTGAGGGATTTGAGCCGGGGTCCTGCCGAGGTCGTTTCCGCTTCCTTTGATTTTTCCTTCTTCGTGTCCGCCGTCTTTTCTTTCGTCGTGGTCGCCGTCGCCGGTTTACCAGGCGGCGCAGCCGGTTTCGGCGGCGCTATTGTCTCGGGCTTCAGATAGCCCTCTTTGGTCGCGAGCACGAGGTAAGCTGCCACGGAATGGACGCAGAGTTTTCTCCGACCGACAGAGACTTCGCAGCCGCACTCGTTGCGCTGGAAGGTAATCGAGCGGAGGTTCCAGCGGGCTTCGCGGGATTCGGTGCCATCGTCGACGAGGGCTTCCGCGACCGGGGGCGTCCAGAGAGCCTTCTTCACCTTGCCCTTGGCCACCAGCTCCTTGGCGAGGAGCACGGTCGCACCGCCAGCTAGATCGACGAGATCGTCTTCGGAGATGTTGGGCAACGGCTGACGCGGCGCCATGGTGAGGGTGTGCGGTGAAAAGCGTCGTCCGAAAGGACGCGCCAAAGGAGGGAAAACCTAGTGGGAAGACGGTTCGCCTAGACGGCGACGTCTTGGACCGGGACTCCTGGGTGCATCTCGAAGATGCCTACGGGGGTCGTCGGGCCTGTCATCACGATGGAATAATCATCGCCGATGCCAATGATAATCTGACCTCCCGGCATATTTACCGTCAAATCTGCGTCAACCAGGCCCATTTTACGAGCCACGGCGGCCGAAGCCGAAGAGGAGGAGCCGGAGGCCATCGTGTAGCCGGCGCCGCGTTCCCAGATCTCGATCCGCACGTTCTTGCGATCGGTGATCTTCATGAACTGGACGTTGGTGCGGTTCGGGAAATTGGGGTGCACCTCAAGGTGCGGTCCGTACGTCTTGGCGAGTTCGGGCGTGAGCTCGTCGACCGGGATCACGCAGTGCGGGTTGCCGACGGTGGCGGCCCAATACTTGAAGGTCTTGCCGAGGACGGTGATCTCTTCGCCGAGGACTTCGCGGTCGGCACCGATGTGCGGGATGACTGGGGCGCGGAAGGAGACCTTGCCCATCTCGACGCGGATGCGGTTACCGCCGTCGAAGACTTCGCAGCGGACGATGCCGCCGATGGTATGCAGGCGGAACTCCTGGCCTTCCTGGATGCGCTTGGTCTCGAGGAGGTGGCGGCAGAAGATGCGGATGCCGTTGCCGGACTTCTCGGCCTCGGAGCCGTCGGGGTTAAGGATGCGCAGACCGAAGGTACCGTCAGTGCGTTCGATTGGGCCGTACAGGATACCGTCCGAGCCCAGACCGAAGTGACGGTGGCAGACCTTGCGGATAGCTTCGGGCGAAAAGAGGGTAGGGCAGTCCTTGGGCTCAAGGACGAGGTAGTCGTTGCCGAGGGCGTGGTATTTTGCGAAACGCATGTTCGCCTTCTGATTGGGCGTTAAAGGCTCATTTGGCAAGCAAGGGGTGCCGCTCCCCATCTCATGGCTTTCTTTCTTCGGCCGACGGGCTTAGAAGATGGCCATGCGCCTCCTGCCCCTGGTTGCCCTGTCTTGCATCCTCTCCGTCTTCGCGGCCGATAAGCGCCCGCCCAACATCGTCCTGCTCTATTCGGACGACATCGGCTGGGGCGACCTCGGCTGCTATGGTTCGAAGGTCATCCCGACGCCGAACCTGGACAAGCTGGCCGCGCAGGGCACGCGCTTCACCTCAGGTTATTGCACCTCGGCCACGTGCACGCCTTCTCGTTATTCCCTCCTGACCGGCGAATACGCCTGGCGTCGTCAGGGTACTGGCGTCCTACCCGGCGATGCACGCCTCATCATCAAACCTGGCCGCCCGACGATGGCCGCCAGCCTCGCCAAGCTCGGTTACGCGACCGGCGTCGTGGGTAAGTGGCACCTCGGCCTCGGCTCGGGCGATGTGAACTGGAACCAGAAGATCGACCCGTCGCCCAATCAGATCGGCTTCACTTACTCCTTCATCATGGCCGCCACCGGCGACCGCGTGCCGACGGTCTTCGTGGAAGACGGTTCCGTCGTCGGCCTCGACCCCAAGGACCCGATCGAAGTCAGCTATAAGCAGGCTTACCCAGGCGACCCCGACCTGACCACCGATGCTGAACGCGCGAAGCTGAAGATGGATTGGTCGCACGGCCATAACATGGCGCTCGTCAACGGCGTCGGCCGCATCGGCTGGATGAAGGGCGGCAAGTCCGCGCTCTGGAACGACGAGACGATGGGCGACACCTTCGCCGACAAGGCCTGCGGCTTCATCGCACGCAACAAGGACAAGCCTTTCTTCCTCTACTACGCCTCGCACGAGAACCATGTGCCGCGCGTCCACAACCCGCGCTATGCCGGCAAGACCCCGTTGGGCCCGCGTGGTGACGCCGTGGTGGCGTTCGACGATCAGGCCGGCCGCATCCTCGCCGAGCTCGAAAAGCACGGCCTCGCTGAGAACACCCTGGTCATCTATTCTTCCGACAACGGACCAGTGCTCGACGACGGTTACAAGGACAAGGCCGTCGAACTGAACCAGCAGGCCGGCCATACGCCCGCCGGGCCTTTCCGCGGCGGCAAATACAGCATCCTCGAAGGCGGCACGCGCGTCGGCTTCATCGCCCGCTGGCCCGGCCATACTCCCGTCGGCCAGGTGTCCGACGCCCTGATGTCGCAGGTCGATCTCCCCGCCGTGTTCACCAAGGTCGCCGGCGGCGACCCCGCCGATTTCCTTAAGCTGGATTCCGTCGACACCTCCGCGGCCCTCACGGGAGGTGCCGGCCGCGAGACCCTGATCTCGAGCACGCAGGGCAACCAGCTTTCCCTCCGCGACGCGCGCTGGAAGTTCATCTCCGGCGTCGGCGCTCCCGGTAAGGGCAAGAAGGCGCAGGGCCCGCTCGTCGCTTTGCTCGGTTCCGCAGCCGAGCAGGCCAACGACAGTCGCGATCAGACCGGTCCTCGTCTATTCGACCTGCAGAGCGACCCCGGCGAACGCAATAACGTCGCCAAGGAACACCCGGAGATTGTCGCACGACTCAAGGCTTTGCTTGAGACGCAGCGGGCTAAGGGCGTCGGTCAGCCGTTACCGAACTAATCGGTCGATTAATTTCGAGCCATCGCCTTCTCCCGACTTGAAGCGGTGGGAGGAAGGGTGATGCTCGGCGCATGAGCAAGTCCCCTATCCGTGTCCTTTGCGTCGGTGCCGGCCACATGGGCCGTTCGCACGCCCTCGCTTACCATAATCTCCCCGGCTTTCAGATCGTCGGTCTCGTGACGCGCTCCGCCGACTCCCGGGCCAAGCTCAATGCCGAACTCGGCGGCGGCTACGCGGAGTATGGTGACTTCCATGCCGCGCTCCAGGCCACGAAGCCCGATGCGGTCTCGATCTCCAGCTACCCTGATACCCATGCCGAATATGCCGTCGCCGCGCTCGCGGCCGGCTGCCACGTCTTCGTCGAGAAGCCTCTGGCTGTCACCGTCGCCGAGGCCGAGCAGATCGTCGCCAAGGCCAAGGAAGTGAAGCGCAAGGTCGTCATCGGCTACATCCTCCGTCACCACCCGGCCTGGACCCAGTTCATTAAGACCGTGCAGACGCTCGGTAAGCCGCTCGTCATGCGCATGAATCTCAATCAGCAGAGTTACGGCGACATGTGGAAGACCCATAAGTCTCTGATGCAGACCTGCAGCCCGATCGTCGATTGTGGCGTCCATTACGTCGACGTAATGTGCCTGATGACCGGTAGCCGTCCCGTGCGCGTCTCCGGCATCGGCGCCCGTCTGTCCGACGAACTCCCGGCGGGCATGGTCAACTACGGCCAGCTGCAGGTCACGTTCGCCGACGGCTCTGTGGGCTGGTATGAGGCCGGCTGGGGTCCGATGATGTCCGAGGAAGCCTTCTTCGTGAAGGACGTGATCGGGCCGAAGGGCTGCGTCTCCATCGTCGCCGGCAAGGCTTCGCAGGCGGGTAATTCCGCCGACGTTGATTCACACTCCGCCGCCCAGGCTCTGAAGGTGCATTCCTCCCAGCTTGGCGCTGACGGTAAGTTCACCAAGCCCGACGAAATCGTGCCGACGGACGCCGATCCTGGTCATGATGGCTTGTGCGAGCGTGAGCAGATTTATTTCGAAAAGGCCATCCGCGAAGATCTCGACCTCACCGCGCACATGGATGACGCCGTGAACTCGATGCGCATCGTCGCCGCGGCAGATCAGTCGTTCCGCGAAGGCCGCACGATCAATCTCTGAGCGGCGATGGCGCATCCGAACCTCGTCTTCATGGGCGTCTGTGGTTGCGGTAAGAGCACCGTGGCGGAGATCTATGCGCAGCGTACCGGTGCCACGCTGATCGAGGCCGATAGCTTCCATCCGCCGGAGAATGTCGCGAAGATGAGCGCGGGCACGCCGTTGACCGACGCAGACCGTGCGGGCTGGCTGGCCGCCATGGCCGCCCGTCTCGCCGAAGGTAAGGCCAAGGGTGAGGCGATGGTCGTCACGTGTTCGGCCTTGAAGAAAACCTATCGCGATCGCCTACGCGAAGGGGATCCCGAGCTCTTCTTCATCTTCCTCGATGGCAGCCAGGAGCTCCTGCAGGCCCGTCTCGACGCGCGTAAGGGGCACTTCATGCCGCCCGGCTTGCTGGGTAGCCAGCTCGCCACGCTGGAGCGCCCGAATCTCGCCACGGAGAAGTGTCTGCACGTCAGCATCAGCCTTTCGCCTGAGCAGATCTGCGCGACGGTCGGCGTGGCGATGCGTCGCTTCGCCTGAAAAAGCAGAAGGCCCGCGCGATGGCGGGCCTTCGTTATCTGGCGTAAGCTAGAAGCTTACTTCTTCCAGACGACCTTGGACGGCTCGATGACGCTCGTCTTGTCGAGGGTCGGGAAGCCTTCCGGGACGGGCAGGGTGACCTTGCCGGTCGCGGCCCATTCGGTGGAGCGGGCAAGGATGGTCTGGAAGCCCACGCAATGCAGGGCGTCGAAGGAGTTGTCGCCGACCCAGATGTGGCCCATCGAGGTCGTCACGACGCGGCCCTTGTTGAACGGGGCGTACCAGACCATCGGCTCATGCATGTCGGTGCCGCCGGTGTCGGGCTTGGAGTAGGAGCTCGAGAGCACGTGCATGTGGTCGGCGCTGCCGCGCATGCGACCGTAGAGTTCGTCGGTGGCATGGAGCCATTCGGCGGGGAGGCCCTGCATGATCGGGTGGGCGGCGTCGCGGGTCTTGAGCGTGAAGATATGCTTGGAGCCGTGGCCGGAGCCGAAGCCCTTGGTCGTGATCTTCTCGTCAGCATCGACAAGCGCGACGGCCTTGCCGGTCTTGTCGTCGACCGCGATACGGCTCGCGAATTTTCCGTCGCGCCAGCCACAGCAGATCATCTCGTTGAAATTATCCCAGCCCGTGAAGGCGTTGTTGGCCGCGTGGACGTTGACGAGTCCGCCGCCGTTCATGACGAACTCCGTGAAGGAGTCCTTCATCGCGGTACCCCATTCTGGGCCGTTGTAGTTGTTCACGATGACCTGGTGGTCGGCGAACTTCGGGGACCACTGTTCCCATTCGGCGGCGTGGGCCAGCTTGAAGGCGGCTTCTTCGGCGTTCCATTCCTTCATCGCGGCGTCGAAGGCTTTCTTCGCGGCAGCGTCGCCGGCCTTCGGCTTGCCCGGCTTGGCCTTGGCGAAGGCGGCGGGAGCAGTGGCGACCGTCACGGTAAAGCGACCCGTGGCTTCGAGGGTGGCCTTGCAGGACTCGGTCGTGCGGAGCCAGTCGTGATTGTTGCGTCCGTCGAGGATGAGGACGCGGATCTTCTCGGCGGCGCCGAGGGGCAGGGCCAGGAGGGCGAGCAGGCAGAGCAGCCCGAGCTTGTGCAGGGTTTTCATGGGGAGGGCCTCATTGGAGGCATTTCCTGAGGGTGGGCGAGCGTTTTCAGTTTCGGTCCAACGAACGGTAGTGGATGGCCTCCAATAGGTGGGCGGTAGCGATACGTTCGGCCCCCGCGAGGTCGGCGATCGTGCGGGCGACGCGCAGGATACGGTCATAGGCCCGGGCGGAAAGCCCCAGCTTCTCCATCGCCTGCTGGAGGAGGTCGCCCTGGGCTTTTTCCAGCGCGCAATACTCGCGCAATTCTCGCCCGCCAAGGAGTGCGTTGCACCCGCCCGTCCGTCCGCCGAAGCGCAGCCGTTGTTGGGCACGGGCCGCTTCGACGCGCCGGCGGATGGCGGCGGAGGCTTCGCCAGGGGCCGCATCGCGGAGTTCTTCTAAGGTGAGTGCGGGCGCTTCGACCTGGATGTCGATGCGATCGAGCAGAGGGCCCGAAATCTTGCCGCGGTATTTACGCACCTGCATCGGCGAGCAGCGGCATTCGCGTCGGCGGTCGCCGAGGTGTCCGCACGGACAAGGGTTCATCGCCGCCACAAGCATCAGTCGCGAGGGCAGGGTGACCTTCGCCGCGGCGCGGGAGACGGTGACCTGGCCGTCCTCGAGCGGTTGACGCAAGACCTCGAGCGCCGAGCGACGGAACTCCGGGAGTTCGTCCAGAAAGAGCACGCCGAGGTGCGCGAGCGAGACTTCGCCGGGGCCGGGGATGCTGCCGCCGCCGATGAGCCCGATGTCACTGATCGTGTGGTGTGGTGAACGAAATGGCCTCTGCCAGCCGCGCCGGGCGTCAGCGAGCCCCATGCCCGCGGCTGAGTGCACGCCGAGGATCTCGAGGAATTCTTCCGCGTCGGGTGCGGGCAGGATTGTCGGGATCCTTTTCGCGATGAGCGATTTGCCCGAGCCAGGCGGGCCAATCATGAGCAGGTTGTGTCCGCCGGCCGCGGCGACTTCGACCGCCCGGCGGATGGCGGCTTGTCCTTTGACCTCGGCGAAGTCGGGCTGGCCTTCGGCCGATGCGGCCTCGGGCGCGTGCTTGGGCGTCAATGGTTCGACCTTCGCTTCGCCGGTAAGGAAGCGGAGCGCACCGTCGAGCGTGTCGGCTGGGATGGCTTCGATGCCGCCGACCAGCGAGGCTTCTTCGGCCGAGGCCCGTGGTAGGATGACGCCCCGCAAGCCGGTCTTGCGTGCGAGAATCGCCATCGCCACGCCTCCACGGAGGGGACGGGTCGCTCCGCTTAGGCCAAGTTCGCCGGCGATGAGGTAGTGTTGCAGGAACGTTCGATCCAGTTGCCCCGTCGAAGCGGCGATGCCGAGTGCGATGGGCAGGTCATAGATCGCGCCTTCCTTCTTTAGGTCACCGGGTGCGAGATTGATGGTCGTGCGCGTCTCCGGCAGCCGGAGCCCGCTGTTCTGCAAGGCTGACTGCACCCGCTCCTCGGATTCTTTGACCGCCGCATCAGGCAGTCCCACTAGCCAGAGCCCGTTCTCGCCGAGCTCACCGGTGTTGACCTCGATCTCCACGGGGACGGCCTCGACGCCGACCAAGGCGGCGGAACGGATGACGGAGAGCATCCAGCAGGGCAGGATTAAACGATGGGTGTCACAATCCTCGACGCTTGGGGCCTAAATCTCAGCAAAAGTGCCTATTGCTAGGTAGTTTACCTTGGCAACCCTTCGTGGCTTCGGCTGTCATAATGACTGCCTTTCATGACTCTCCGTCTTGTCTTCCTTAGCCTCGTCCTTCTTCCCCTAGGTTCCGCGGGGGCGCCCCCGCCGTTTCTCGAGAAGAACTGCGTCGAGTGCCATGACGCCGACGCCAAGAAAGGTGGCCTAGATCTGACGGCCCTCAAGGCCGACCTGACCGATGCCAAGTCCTTCGAGACCTGGGTGAAGATCTTTGACCGGACCGCCAGTGGCGAGATGCCACCCAAGAAGAAGGCGCGCCCGGATGTCGCACAGCAGTCGGCCTATCTCGGCGATCTCTCCGCGTTGCTCGTCCGTCAAGATTCGGCCCGCAACGTCACCCAGGGTCGTACGGTCGAACGACGCATGAACCGTTTCGAATACGAGAACGCCGTGCGCGACCTCCTGCAGGCTCCGTGGCTCGACCTGAAGGAGACCCTGCCAGAGGACACCGATGCGTTCCGCTTCAATAAGACCGGTCAGGCGCTCGACGTCTCGCACGTCCAGTTGCAGCGCTATCTGACCGCCGCCGAAGATGGCCTGCGGTCCGCCTTCGTCTCTTCCGTCGAGAAACCCGACGCCTCGCCGAAGCGCTACTATGCCCGCCAGCAGGGTAGCTACACCGGCAAGATGAAATTCTCGGAATTCAATACGTCTCCCGAACGCGCTACCTTCCCGACGCTGGGCTTTGCGGGCCAGCCGGATGTCCGCCGGGGTGACGCTAAGATTTCCGTCGGTAAGGCTGACCCTAAGCTCCGTGATGAAGAGGGTGTGGGTGTCGTGCATGGTGCCTACGAGCCGGTGGAGCCTAATTTTTCGACCTTCCGGGCGCCGACCTCGGGACGCTATAAGCTCAAGCTCTGCGGCCATTCCGTCTGGGTCGGGCCGGGCAAGCAGGTCGGCAAGGCTCCAGCCCGCTGGTATATTCCGGACCTCGATGATATCTCCAAAGGCCATCGCCCTGAGCCAGTAACGGTCTATGCGCTGATGCACCCGCGTATCCTGCGTCGCATTGGTAACGTCGACTTCAATCCGGACGTGACCGTCAACGACCTCGATGTCGTCCTCAAGGCCGGTGAGACCATCCAGATCGACACTGTCCGTTTCTATCGCTCCCGCCCGGGCGCCAGCCGCGCGCAGAATCCCTTGGCGACCCCGGAAGGGCAGCCTGGCTTGGTGATGCGCTGGATCGAGGTCGAAGGACCGCTCGCGCCGCAGTGGCCGGCCGCGCCCTACGCCGTGATGTTCGACGCTCTGCCGACGAAGCCCGTCGTGGGTTCGCCCCTCCGCTTCGAGGTCGTGACGAAGGATGCGCCGAAGGACGCCGAACGCCTGCTGCGTCGCTTCGTGAAGCAAGCCTATCGCACACCGGTCTCGCCGCAGGAAGAGATCCGCTTCCTCCCTGTTATCCTCGGCGCGATCAAGTCGGGCAGCACCTTCGCCGAGGCCATGTTGACCGGCTACACCGCCGTACTGTGCTCGCCTTCCTATCTCTATCTCCAGGAGAAGCCCGGTCGCCTGGATGACCACGCCTTGGCCGCCCGCCTGGCCTATTTCCTGTGGAATTCCCCGCCCGATGAACAGCTTCGCTCGCTAGCCGCCGCCGGTACATTGCATGAACCCAAGACCCTGCGGGCGCAGACGGAACGGCTTCTCGCCGACCCTCGCTCCGCCCGGTTCGTCGACACCTTCACCGACTACTGGCTCGACCTGCGCAAGGCCGGCGCCAACGACCCGGACAACCTCCTGTATCCGGATTACTACCTCGACGACCATCTCGTCGAATCGGCCCGCGATGAAAGCCACGCCACCTTCGCCGAACTGATTCGCGGCAATCTGCCCGTGCGCAATATCGTCGACGCCGACTTCGTCTTCGTGAACGAACGCCGCGGGGGCTTCATGACGCAGGCTGCCGTGCTCAAGGTTACCGCCAATGGTACGACGACTTCGCCCGTCATCCGCGGGGCTTGGATTATGGAACGCATCCTCGGTCGCAAGCCCCCGCCCCCGCCCGCCAGCGTGCCGGCGGTCGAGCCCGACACCCGCGGCGCCGTCACGATTCGTCAGCAGCTTGCGAAGCACCGCACATTGGAGTCCTGTTCTTCCTGCCATACCAAGATCGACCCACCTGGCTTCGCGCTGGAGAGTTTCGATGTCATGGGCGGCTTCCGCGAACGCTATCGCGCTCTCGATGGCAAGACCCCGGAGCTCGGCATCGGCAAGAACGGACAAAAGTATGCCTTCCATAACGCCTTGCCGATCGAGACCTACGGCGAACTCGACGGTAAGAAGTTCAAGGACATCCGCGAATTTAAGAAGATCGTCGCCGCCGATGAGCGTCAGCTCGCGCGCAATATCGTCGGACAGTTAGCCGTCTTCGCCACTGGCGCGCCCGTCGGGTTCTCGGATCGTCCGAAGGTCGAGGCCCTCCTCGATCAGGCCAAGGACGGCCATTACGGCGTCCGTGATCTCGTCCACGGGCTTGTCTCCAGCGACCTATTCCTTAACAAGTAATCACATACCCCATGTCTTCTTCCCTGAACCCGGCCAACACGCCTTACGTCGCCTTCAGGCGCTCCGTCTCGCGCCGTCGCTTCCTCGCCGGTACCGGCGTGCTGCTCGCGCTCCCGATGCTCGATGCGATGACCCCGGCCTTCGCCGCCGCTGTCCCGTCCGCGACCAAGCCCCGCCGCATGCTGGGCATCTGCAATAACCTTGGTCTGGTCCCTGACTACTTCTTCCCGACGGGCAAGGGTAAGGACTACAAGGCTTCGCCGTACCTCGAGCTCCTGCAGGCCCACCGCAAGGACTTCAGCGTCTTCTCCGGCGTCTCGCACCCCGATGTCGACGGCGGCCACCCGGCGGACAATTGCTTCCTGACCGCGGCTCCGCACCCGAGCAGCGGCGGCTTCCGTAACACGATCTCGCTCGACCAGTTCATGGCCGAGCGCATCGGCCACCTGACGCGCTTCCCGGCGATGACCCTTGGCGTCAATTGCGCCCGCGGTTTGCGTAGTCTTTCTTGGACAGCTGGTGGCGTGATGATTCCGACTGAAGAGAAGGCCTCGGAGGTCTTCCGTAAAATGTTCATGGGCGGTTCCGCCACGGAAGTGCTGGCCCAGGAGCGTCGCCTCCAGCTCGGCCAGAGCATCCTCGACGCCGTGGGCGGCCAGGCGGGCGAGCTCCGCCGCTCCATGGGCGCGCAAGACCGCGATCGTCTCGACCAGTACTTCACCAGCGTCCGCGAACTCGAACAGCGTATGCAGATGTCGAAGGAGTGGGAAAAGAAGCCCCGTCCGGTCGCCAAGACCTCCACTCCGCTCGACCCGAGCAGCCCCAAGGAGTACATGGACAAGGTTCGCCTAATGTACGACATGGCTCGCTTGTGCTTTGAGACCGATTCCTCCCGTGCCGTGACCCTCATGCTGGACAGCGTGAACACGCCCGCCCTGGACATCGACCACGTCCATACGACGACCGACGGCTACCACAGCCTCTCGCACCACGGCAAGTCGGCCAAGAAGCTTTCGCAACTCAAGGACATCGACAGCATGCACATGCGCCTGCTCGCGAAGCTGATGGAAGACCTCAAGACCTCGAAGGAAGACGGTGCGCCGCTCCTCGACCGTACGATGATCCTCTATGGAAGTAATTTCGGCAACGCCAACGCCCACACGACGACCAACATGCCGACCCTCCTGATGGGCGGCGGCTTCAATCACGGCCAGCACCATGCATTTGATACCGAGCGCAATTATCCGCTGCCGAATCTGTTTGTCTCGATGCTCCAGCGCATGGGCATTGATGCCGACAAGTTCGCCTCGTCGACCGGTTCGATGCGCGGACTGAACCTCGTCGGCTAAGGCCGGCCGGGCTTACTCGTCGTCGTCATCGTCCCCGGCTTCGGGGTCGATCTGCAGGCCGAGGGCTTTGAGGCCCTTGCCATGCGCGCCCATGAATTCGCGAGGGTAGCGTTCGCCCGGTCGGGTCTGCGCCCAGATGGCGCGGTTGAGGGTGTCGTCGTCAATCCGGTCGGGGCCGCTGAAATCTAAAGCCTCGAACTGCGCGGTCAGGCGATCGTCGCCGACGGAGAAGGGCGGCCAGAAACCTGTCTTCTTGGGAGCGGGCGGGCGCTTCTCGTTGAGTTTCTGCTTCGGCGTCAGAGCGGCGTAGGGCGTGAGGTCCGCCTGGGTGGTGAAGCAATCTTCCATCGTCGTGGAGGCGGCGACGACCTGGTTCATTGGGGGCATGCCCAGGATGCGGCAGATCGTGTGCAGCACCGAGGTCTGGTTGTAGAACTTGCTGATGAGAGCGCCCTTCTTGGCGTAGGGGCTGACCACGAGACAGAACGAGCGATGGCCGTCGACGTGGTCGCCGCCGGTCTGCGGGTCGTCTTCGTTCACGAAGATGGCCATGTCCTTCCAGAAACGGCTCTTCGAAAGACCTTCGATGACGCGCCCGAGCGCGAGGTCGTTGTCCGCGACGTAGGACTTCGCGGTGAGTTCGTTCGCGGTGTGGTCGTTGGGCAGGTAGATGATCGTGAGGTCCGGGAAGGAGCCTTTCTTTTCTAGCGCGGCGAGGTCCTTCAGGAACACGTCAGCACGCGTCTGGTCGGGGATCGCCATGTCCCAGCCCGGATAGCCAGGGCAGCTGTAGCGGCGGAGCGCATCGATGAAGAAGGTGGTCGTGAACGCCGTCTTGCCGCCGCCGTTCTGGCGGTCGGTGAAGAAGTCGTCGTAAGTCTTGCCTTTGATCTTCGTCAGCTTGTCCATTTCACCGTAGTTACGGAAGGAGCGACCGTGCAGGAGGGCATGGTCCCAGATGAACCCACAGCCAGCGAAGAAGAGCGAATCCGTGCCGAAATCATAGGCGCAACGGAAGCCGACGCGGTCCTTCTCGCGATAGGGGCCGACGATGCCTTGGCTGGCCCAGGCGTGGCCGTCGGACGAGTTCACGCCGTTGCAGTAGTAGTTGTCGAGCAGCGGCCACCGTTCGGCGATGGCGTGATGGTTCGGGGTGACGTCGCGGGGGAAGAGCACGAGTTTCGGCTCAGCGTTGCCGCGCCCGATGTCGCCGAGGACTTGGTCGAACGTACGGTTCTCCTTGATGATGTAGACCACGTGCTTGATCGAAGAGGGCTGGCCGACTTCGGCGGGCACCGGCACCGGCGCCGCGGTGGCGGTGGTCGTGCGCGGGCCCTTGGCATAGCGCAGGGCATGAGCGAGGTGGGAAGCCGCGCGGGCGCGGGCGTCGTATGCCGCGACGGTCTTGGCGTCGGTCGGTATCGCGACCTTCTGGACGCCGTTGCGGACGTTGGCCACGTAGAGTTGGCTGTCGCGCACGCGTAGGGCGCCAGGATACCACCCGGACGGAATCAGCTTCGGGGTCGATTTCGGCGTGGCGAGGTCGAGGCAGGCGATGGCGTTGATGCCGGCGTTGGCAGCGTAGAGCGTCTGGCCGTCCGCCGAGAGCGCGAGGCCGTCGGTCAGCATGCCCCAAGGGAGTTCGTGGTCCGGCTTGGTGTCCAAGGTCTGGGTGACTTTCCGTTTCGCAGTGTCGACCACGCTCACGCTATCGCCGCCGACGTTGGCCACGAAGAGTCGCTGACGGGGCGAATCGAGCAGGATCTCGGACGGATGGAGGCCGACTTCGACCCGACCGGTTTCGCGGAGCGTAGTGCCGTCGACGTTGATGAAGCTCAAGGTGCCACGCAGGGGGATGGTGCGCTTATCGACGGCGACCATCGTGCCGCCAGAGGCCTCGGCGAGTTCTTCGGCGCCGGGAGCGTTACCCCCGAAGTTCGACACGTAGGCGGTCTTGCCATCAGTCGAGAGTGCAACGCCGTAAGGGCAGACGCCGACGGCGACGGTGCTGACGATTTTACCCTCGGTCAGGTCGACCAGCGCGAGCTGGTTGGTCATCGAGAGCGCGACGAGGGCGTGCTTGCCGTCGGCCGTGAGCGTGAGGCCGAGCGGGTTCACGTTCTTCGCTCCGCCCGAGACATCGATCGACATGCCCCAGGCAATCTTGCCGTCGGGGCTCACCGTGGCGCGATAGAGGTGGGTCTTGCCGCCGGAAACAAGCACGGTGGCGCCGTCCTTGGCGACCGCGAGGCCGTGCATCGAGCCGCCACCCTTTACGATGGGGTAGTCGGCTTTTTGGATGAGCTTCATCGTCGCGGCGTCGAGGCTCGCGAGGACGGTGGTGGTCTTCACCAGCAGAATTTTTCCACCTTGGGCGAATTCGACCGCGAGCAAGCGTCCGGGGACATCCACCAACTGGCCGACGATGTCGAGCTGCTGGCCGCTGGTGAGCATCTTGTTCTCGATCGGCCGTTCGTTCATCCAAGCCTCGTCGCGCACGGGCGCATGGCCGGAGGCGGCGGGCTTGTCGGCGCCGAGAAGCGTCACGGCAGCGAACAAGGAAAGCAGGGCGGGGCAGGCCAGGGTCATGGATGAGCAGTAGGATGGCGCGCTGCAGGGGACAAGCCGTGTCGCAGTTTTATTTGGTCGATACCTGCCAAATGCGGCTGGTTCGACGCTTGCTCGTTATGGGCCGACGGACAGAGTCACGGCTCCCCCTTCTCCATGAAAATCCAGAAACTCAAAGATGCCTCCGCCATGGGCCAAGCCGCCTCCGCGCAGGGCGCCAAGGTGCTGCGCGAGGTGTTGGCCAAGAACGGCCGAGCGAACATCATCGTCGCCACGGGCGCCAGCCAGTTCGAGACGCTGAAGTGCTTAATCAAGGAGCCGGGTATCGACTGGTCCAAGGTCACTGTTTTTCATCTCGATGAATACGTCGGCATTTCGGAAGCGCATGGTGCGAGTTTCCGGAAGTATCTGCGCGAACGCTTCATCAGTCAGCTTCCCTCCCAGCCTGAGTTCGTCCCGGTCGACGGCGACGCCAAGGACTTGGGCGCTGAGCTCAAGCGCCTGAACGACCGTATCACCGCCTGTCCGATTGACCTCTGCTTCGCCGGCATCGGTGAGAATTCCCACCTCGCCTTCAACGATCCGCCCGCCGACTTCTCGACCGAATTCCCCTACATAGTGGTAAACCTTGATCACGCCTGTCGTCAGCAGCAGTTCGGCGAAGGCTGGTTCCCGACCTTTGACGACGTGCCCAAGCAGGCTGTCTCGATGTCCATCCGTCAGATCATGAAGAGCGCCTGCCTCATTCTCTCCGTACCCGACAAGCGCAAGGCCGCCGCCGTCAAGGGCACCGTCGAAGGTCCCGTGACGCCGACCTGTCCCGCTTCAATCGTCCAGCAGCACGCCGACTGCACGCTGTATATCGACGCGGCCGCCGCATCGGAACTTTCCCGCTGACCCGTGTCTGCCGCCTCGCCACAACGCATCCTCGGCCGCGATCCTTCGACGGGCAGGGGCATCGTCGTCACGACCGAAGGCGGCCTGATTCAGGCGATCGACTTTCAGGAGCACGGCGAGAAGCAGTGGCTCAGCGCTGGCTTTATTGACCTGCAGGTCAATGGTTTCGCCGGTCATGACCTCAACGGACTCACCCTTGACGTCGCGACCGTGCAGGCTCTTTGCCAGGCGATGCTCAAGGTCGGTGTCACGACTTTCCTGCCGACGCTCATCACCGCGCCGGAAGCCCGAATCATCGCTGCCCTAAAAGTTATCCGTGAGGCTTGCGCGCAACATCCGGATGTCGCCGCGATGGTTGCGGGTATCCATGTCGAAGGACCCCATATCGCTCCCGAAGATGGACCGCGCGGTGCGCACCCTGCGGACGACGTCCGTCCGCCTGACGTCGCCGAGTTCGATCGCTGGCAGGTGGCCGCCGGCGGGCTCGTGAAGCTCGTCACCCTTTCGCCGCACTGGCCGGAGGCTCCTGCTTATATTCGTCACCTTGTGAAGGCCGGCATCACCGTCTCGCTTGGCCATACCTCCGCTGATGCCGCGCAGATTGCCGCCGCGGTCGACGCGGGCGCGACCCTTTCGACGCATCTCGGCAATGGTTCCCATGCGATGCTGAACCGTCGTCATAATCACCTTTGGCCCCAGTTGGCGGACGATCGACTGACTGCCATGTTCATTGCTGACGGACATCACCTCACGCCTGCACAACTCAAGACCATGCTTCGGGCCAAAGGCCTTGAGCGATCTTTGGTTGTCTCCGATACTGTCACGCTGGGTGGGTTGCCCGCCGGCAAGTATCAGACCCCCATCGGTGGTAAGGTCGAACTTCGAGCCGACGGCTTCCTCGGCATCGACGACGGTACTGGTAATTACCTCGCTGGGGCGGCTTTGCCCATGAGCGCGGCAATTCCCGTGCTTGTGAATCAGGTCGGGCTGACCTTGGGTGAAGCCGTCACGCTGATGACCGCAGCACCAGGTCGAATTATCGGAGGCAGGGGAGTATTGGCTATCGGCCAGCCCGCCGACCTTGTCACATTCCGCTGGGATGGTTCCGCGGCCCGGCCGGAAGTGGCTAGCGTCTGGCTACGCGGGCTCGCCCGGATCACCGCCGATAAGAATGACGCCTAGACGTCGGCCGACTCCCTGATCTTTCTATGACCCCACTCCGCTATGACTGCCACGTTCACCTCGTCGGAAACGGCCAAGACGGGAGCGGATGCTGGCTGCGGGTCGAAGGCCTCTGGCTGAAGGCGCTCAGCGAGGTCATGCGCCGGGCGGTCGGGATGCCGCTCCCGCTGACGCACAAGGACTTCGATGTAAAATACGTCGAAGCCTTGCGCGAACTGATTCGTGGGTCGTACGTGGACAAGGCCTTATTGCTGGCGCAGGACGAGGTATACGACGAAGAGGGTAAGAAGATGAATTTCGGGTCGTTCCATGTCCCGAACGACTATTTGTTTAAGGTCTGCCGCGAGAATCCTGAGTTCGTGCCCGCGGTCTCGATCCATCCGGGGCGTAAGGATGCCTTGGAGGAATTGGACCGCTGCCTCGCGGCCGGTGCCCGCGCGCTCAAGCTGCTGCCCAACTGCCAGAATGTGAACTGCTCGCTGCCCCAGTATGATGAGTTCTGGCGACGCATGGCGGCCGCTGGGCTTCCGTTCCTCTGTCATACCGGCGGCGAGATGACCGTGCCGGTCATCAACCGTTCCTATCAGGATCCGCGCATCCTACGGCGCCCGTTGGAACTCGGCGTCAAGGTCATCGCGGCCCACTCCTCGGGCAACAGCCACTTCTTTGATCAGAACTACTTCGGCGAGCTCATCAAGCTCATGGACGAATTCCCGAAGATGTACGCGGATACCAGCGCCCTCAATAGCCCGATCCGCAGTGGCGTGCTCAAGCAGGTCAAGGAATCAGGCCGCTTGGGACGTTTCCTGCACGGCAGCGATTATCCCGTGCCCGTCGGAGCTTTCTGGGTGCGCTTACGCGGACTCATCACCAACGCGCAGTGGCGGGAAGCGGGCAAGATCCCGAATCTCATCGAACGGGACGCCTTCTTGAAGCGAGCGATGGGCTTCGATGAGGGGCACTTCACGCGCCTCGGCGAGATCCTGCGGACTGTCTGAACCTCAGAGCGACTTAAGCAGGGTGGGGATGTCGACCGATTCCGAGATCATCTTCTGGATGACGGGAATCTTGTCGGCATCTTGCCGCATCGTCTTCACCGACATATTATTGATGCGTGCCGTGACCGCGAAGGATTCGGCCTCGACGGCGGCCAGCGGGATGCCGGCTTCTTTCATCCGCCGGACGATGTCGTCGTTGGGGAGTAGGCCGTTGGAAAAAATGACACCGGAGAGCGACTTCGCACCGTCGCCGAGGATGAAGGCTTCGAGGAGGTCTTCGCGGTCGCCCGGGACGATCACGAGCGTGCCCGGGACGCGGAGGTATTCCGCGCAGCGGCGGGCGGACATCGCGCCGATGACCACGCGGCGGACGCGGCGCAGGCCTTCCGGTTGGTGGATCCAGCGGGCCTTGGTCTCATCGGCCACCTGGTCGAGGTTCGGGTAGACCAGCATCTCCTGGAGCGGCACGACGCCCAGGAGGGGTACGCCGAGCTTACGTAGGCCGCGGCCAGCGAAGTCGCGGATGAATTCAAGCTTGTCCGGCATCACCTTGTTCAGGATAGCACCGACCACTTGCACGCCGGCCTTGTCGAAGAGCGCCTTGTTGAGGGCGATCTCATCGATCGGCTTCCCGATGCCACCCGCCGCGACGATGATAGCCTTAGAGCCTAGTACTTTGGCGTTGTCGGCGTTGGAGGCGCCGAAGACCGAACCCACGCCGGCATGGCCGGAGCCTTCAACGACCACGATGTCCTTGCCGTAGGCCGTACGGTCGAAGGCCCGGCAGATGCGATCCTTGAGCTGCGGGCCGATCTCGTCGGGGTTCTCGAGGTATTGCTTCGTGAAGTCTGGGCCGATGGCCACGGGCGACATTGCGGCGATCGGGATATCGAGGTCGAAGAGCCCATCGATGAGGAGCGTGTCCTCGTCGACCTGGTCGTCGCCGGACATCACCACGCGTTGGGCGATTGGCTTGATGTAGCCCACGTGCAGGCCCATCGCCTGCAGGGCGGCCGTGAGGCCGAGGCAGGTGGTCGTCTTGCCGTCGTTCATGCGCGTCGCCGCGACGAAGATTCGTCGCGTATCGAGGTTCATCGGGCGCTGGAGCAGCCCGGGTACGTTATCGGCGAAACGTTTGCGAACGGCCATGGTCAGGCGGCGGGTCCGTCCTTGAGCTTCGGGAAGAGGTAGGACTTGTCGACGGCCTGGGCGGCGACGATGACGGCCGTACCGAAGATGTCGTGTGCGCTGGCGCCGCGGGAGATTTCGGCGGCCGGACGCTCGAGACCCGTAAGGATCTGGCCGTAGGCCGGGATGTCGGCGATGTGCTGGGCAAGTTTCGAAGCGATGTTGCCCGAGTTCAGATCAGGGAAGATCAGCACGCTCGCACGGCCGGCGACGGCGCCGGCGACTTCCTTGGACTGCGCCGCGAACGGATTGATCGCCGCGTCGGCCTGCATGTCTCCATCGATGTCGCAGGTGATGCCCAGCTCGCGGGCCTTGCGGCGGGCGAGGTCGGTGGCGACTTGGACTTTCTTCACCGAAGCCAGACGCGGATTGGAGGCGTGGGTCGAGTAGGCGAGCATCGCGACCTTCGGGGTCGTGTTGGTCAGGTGGCCGGCAAGGCCAGCAGTGGTGACTGCAATGTCGGCGAGCTGTTCGGCGGTCGGGTCCGGGATGACGCCGCAATCCGCGAGGAAGAGGACGCCTTCGATGCCGAACTTGCCCTCTTCGGATTCAAGAATCTGCATCGACGAGACCGTCTCGACGCCCTGCTGGCGGGGCATCACCTGGAGGATGGCGCGCAAGCCCGAGGAGGCGTGCAACGTGGCGCCGGAGATCAGGGCATCCGCGCCGCCAGTGGCGACCATCAGGCAGGCGAAGTAATTCGGATTGAGGGCCAGTTCGGCCGGGTTGCCTTGGAGGTTCGTGTTGCCGTAGCGCTGGATGGATTCGAGCTTCTCCGCGAAGCCTTTGAGCTCGTCGCTGCGTTCCGGTTCGATGACGCGGATGCCCTCGAGGCTGATATTGAGGCGGGCCGCGTTGACCTTGATGCGCTGGCGGTCGCCGACGAGAATCGGCACGCCGAGCTTCTTTACGACGAACTGACGGGCGGCCTGGATGACGCGGGCGTCGGCACCTTCGGGGAAGACGATGCGCTTCGGGTGATTCTGGAGACGGGCGGAAAGGCGGGAAATGAGGGACATGGTCGGGAAACGTCGGTGAGGGCCGACGGGGCGTATTAAGTTTAAATACACCCGCAGGGCGAGGCAGAAGGCATCACCCTGCGAACCGTTGCCGCAGCGTCACTTAGCCGGCGTGGGCAGGGTCGGCTTGAAGGCGGGAAGGCCCTTGAGGGCGGCTTTGGCGGTCGACTCGACGTGGTAGCCCATCTTTTCGAAATAGTCGCTCACGTCGGCCTTGGCGGCCTTGCCGTAGCGTTCGGCGAAGAGGCTCTGGAGTTGTTCCTTCGTCGCACCCTTGGGGGTGGCGACGGAGGCGTAGGAGCGGAGCGTTTCGCGCAGGGGGCCCCAGCCATGGGCGCGAATCAGCACGACGAAGGTCGCGAGCAGTTCGAACGGGCCCTTGTTGGGTTCGGCGGCGAAGCGCTTCGCGAGCAGCTCGTCGATCTTCTCCATCGCTGGGTGACCGCGGCCCTGGGGTTTACCGACGAGTTTCTCCATCACGTAGAGCGAGAAGAGATTGCAGGTCACTTCTGTCTGGCCGTCGAAGGTCCAGGTTGTGCGCTGGTGGTTGTGGCCGAGTTCGTGGAAGAAGCCCCAGTTGCCTTCCTTGGTCAGTTTCGGGAGGTCGATGCTGTCCTTCTGGGAGGGGTCGATCCAGCACATGAACGGGTAGCCCGAGTGCATGAAGCCAGCGGAAATCTGACGGTCCGGCACGACGCGTTCGGGGGCAAGGCGGGTTAGCGCGATGAGGTCGTCCTCGAGCGCCATAGCCTTATCCCACCACTCCAGCAGGCCTTTGGGGTCGGCGAGTTTCTTTACTTCGGAGGCCTGGACGTGCAGGATAACCTGCTTACCGACGAGGGTGACCCACGGGGCGGGCAGCTGCTTGGCCTTCATCCAAGTGTCGGGGGTATCCTTGCCGAGGACGTAGGTGGGCATCGCGACGGCGTTGCTGAACTGCAGTGGCGTCGAGGGAGAGGCCTTCACCGGCTTGCGCCAGTCCTTGTGGGAGCTCTGGATGAAGAGTTGTCCGCCAAACGCGTTGGCGATTTTGTTTTCACCGACCTTGAGTTCGAACGTTCGATTGATCAGAGGGAAGCGGTTCCACTTCTCGAGTTTGAGCAGGCTGTCGCGGTGGCAGCCGACGATGATCTTCACCACGCGGTTCTCGGGGATCGAGGTGACCTTCACGATTACGACCTCGCCCGGGGCGGCGTAGAGGCCGGTCTCCTGCCAGGCGTCCGGGCCGGTGGCGAGGTTGGGTGCGTTGCCCGCGGTGGTGTCCCAGCGGTGGACGAGATTAGAATCGTAGGCAACCGTGCGGGCGACGCGCTCCTTGGCTTCGACGATACCGGGGAAGTCCTGCGCGGAAGCGTGGGCGCCGAACGTGCCGGGTTCCTTGGCCATGTAGGCCTTGATGGAATCATTGAGTTCGCCGCGAGCCGCTTCGGCGGGCGGGACGAAGGGGGCCTTCTTGGTCGGCGTGATCTCCTCCGGAGAAACGGCGGCGAAAGCGACGGAGGTCGCGAAGAGGAAGGCGTAGAGCGGACGCATGGTAAGGGGTGACTTCACCTTGTCTTTCGTCCTCTCTCCCGCCAACGCCAAACCCTTAGGAAAGGGCGGTTTTTAACGGAAGATAACGGTCTTATTGCCAGCCAGAAGAACGCGGTCCTCGACGACCGCGCGGAGGCCGCGGGCGAGCACGACCTTCTCGATATCCTTGCCCAGATGGGCCATATCTTCCGGCGTGTCCGAATGGTCGATGCGGATCACGTCTTGTTCCACGATGGGACCTTCGTCGAGGTCGGGCGTGACGAAGTGGCAGGTCGCACCGATGAGCTTCACGCCGCGGCGATGGGCCTGATGGTAAGGCTTGGCACCGGCGAACGAAGGGAGGAACGAGTGATGGATATTGATGATCTTGCCTGCAAAGTCGCGGCACATCGATTCGTCGAGCACCTGCATGTAGCGGGCGAGGACGATAAGGTCGGCTTGCGCGTCGCGGAAGAGCTGCTCCATCTTGCGGAAGGCCGCGTGCTTCGTCTCCGGCGTCACGGGGACATGGTGGAAGGGGATGCCGTGGGCCTCGACGACTTTGCGATGGTCTTCGTGGTTGGAGATCACGCAGGGGACGACGAACGGGAAATCCTGGGCGACGTGGCGGGCGAGGAGGTCGTAAAGGCAGTGTTCCTGCTTGGAGCAGAGCAGGACGACGCGGCGCGGCTGGTCGGAGTCGGAGACTTTCCAGTCCATCGCGAACTTCTTGGCCAGAGGGGCGAAGCGCTGGGCGAATTCGCCGGCCGGGAAGTCGAGGGATTCGGCCCGGATCTCGACGCGCATGAAGAAGCGGGAGAGTTCGTGTTCCGTGTGCTGGCTAGCTTCCGTGATCCAGCCCTTGTGGCCGGCGACGAATGCGGACACCTCGGCCACGATGCCGCTGGTGTCTGGGCAGGAGAAGCTGAGGGTGAGCGTACGGGCCATGGGTGCAGGATGGAAGGGGAGGGGCGAGCGGGTCAAGACACGGCGGCGTCCGCTCCTGCGGGATGGCCGTTTTATCATCAAATATGCCCGCCCTCGGCTTGCCTGCAGGATTGACCAGCCCCGGTCCCTTCCTACGTTGACCCTTCACCTTTTACCAAGATGGCTAAGACCCTGTTCCAGAAAGTTTGGGAAGCGCATACGGTGCGCAAGCTGCCTAACGGGCAGACCCAATTGTTCATCGGCACGCACCTCATCCATGAGGTGACGAGCCCCCAGGCCTTCGGCATGCTCCGGGACCTCGGCCTCAAGGTGAAATACCCGCAGCGCACCTTCGCCACGGTCGACCACATCGTCCCGACCAACGAGCTCAAGGAGCCTTACTCCGACCCGATCGCCCAGGAGATGATCGAGGCCCTCCGTAAGAACACCAAGGACTACGGCATCCGCTTCTTCGACACCACGACCGGCACCCAGGGCATCGTCCACATGGTCGGTCCGGAGCAGGGCATCACCCAGCCGGGCACCACGATTGCTTGCGGCGACTCCCATACCGCCACTCACGGTGCGTTCGGCGCGATTGCCTTCGGTATCGGTACCACGCAGGTCCGCGATGTCCTCGCGACCCAGACCCTCGCCCTCAGCCCGCTCAAGGTCCGTCGCATCGAGGTCAACGGCAAGCTCGCCCCTGGCGTCTACGCCAAGGACGTCATCCTGCACATCATCCGCGTCCTCGGCGTCAATGGCGGCATCGGCTACGCTTACGAATATGCTGGCACGACCTTCGACGGCTTCTCCCTCGAGGAGCGTATGACCGTCTGCAACATGTCCATCGAAGGCGGCGCCCGCTGTGGTTACGTCAATCCGGACCAGAAGACTTTCGACTACATCAAGGGCAAGCCCTACGCCCCGAAGGCCGCCGATTGGGATGCCGCCGTGGCTCGCTGGGCTTCCTTCGCTTCCGACGCCGGTTGCCAGTATGACGACGTCAAGGTCTTCAAGGCCGAGGAGATCCGCCCGACCGTCACCTGGGGCATCACCCCGGGGCAGGCCATCTTCATCGATGAGAAGATGCCGGCGCTTGAGACCCTCAATGCCGCTGACCGCCAGACCGCCGAAGACGCCTACGCCCACATGAAGCTGGCGCCGAACACACCGATCAAGGGCACCAAGGTCGACGTCTGCTTCCTCGGCTCCTGCACCAACGGCCGCATCTCGGACCTTCGCGAAGTCGCCAAGTACCTGAAGGGCCGCAAGGTCAGCGCGAGCGTCAAGGCGATCGTCGTCCCCGGCTCGCAGCTCACCGCCATACAGGCCGTCCATGAAGGCCTCGATAAGATCTACATCGAAGCCGGCTTCGAATGGCGCGGCGCGGGTTGCTCCATGTGCCTCGCGATGAATCCCGACAAGCTCGTCGGCGACCAGCTCTGCGCTAGCTCCTCGAACCGTAACTTCAAGGGCCGCCAAGGCTCCCAGACCGGCCGTACGGTACTCATGAGCCCGCTCATGGTCGCCGCTGCCGCCATCACTGGTCAGGTCACCGACGCCCGCGAAGTCTTCAAGGTCTGATGTCCGCCTCCGCGCCAGTCGACCGCGTGCTCGAACGTATCGCCCAAGGCGATGACGTCGCCGTGGCCTGCTCGGCCGAAGGACTAGCCTGCCAGCGCGACGTCCGCGTCGACGCCCATTACGACGGCAAACCCGTGTGTACCGTGACCCTGCCTTGGGTCGTGGATGGCCATGCGATCCTGGTGGCCGACGAGACCGTCGCCGCCTCCGTCGCCGAAGAACGCCTCGCTTCCCTCGCTTCCGCGCTCGCGATGCCCGTCTGCGTCATTCGTCGTCCCGTCGCCGCCTAACTTCTTTTAAACCGCCATGTCCCTCGCCAAAATCACCCAGGTCAAAGCCCTCGCCCTCGCCGTCCCCGGCGATGACATCGATACCGACCGCATCATCCCTGCGCGTTTCCTCCGCTGCGTGACCTTCGATGGTCTCGGTGAGCACGCCTTCCGCGACGAGCGGACCGGCCCGGATGGCAAGGAGCGCGCGCACCCCATGAACTCGGCCCAGGCCGCCCGCATCGCCGCCGCCAAGCAGGGCGTCATGGTCGTCGGCTTCAACTTCGGTTGCGGTAGCTCCCGTGAGCACGCCCCCCAGTCGCTCTGGCGCTACGGCTTCACCGCCTTCGTCGGTGGCAGCTTCGCCGAAATCTTCTTCGGTAACTCTACGACCCTCGGCGTGCCCTGTATGACCCTGTCCAAAGAAGACCTCGCCGAGTGCGACGCCTTCGTGCGCGCTAACCCGGACGTCGAGGTCACCGTCGACGTCGAGAAACTTAGCGTATCCGCCGGCGCCAAGACCTGGAAGGCCAGCATCGCTGCTTCCGCCCGCGACGGCCTCGTCAAGGGCAAGTGGGACCCTATTGCTGACCTCCTCGAAGGTACCGAGCCCGTGGCCAAGGTCGCCGCTGGTCTCGCCTACGTCGCCGGCAAGTAAGCCGACCATTTAGCCCAAGCAAAAGGCCGCCTGATGGGCGGCCTTTTTGTTACAGGACTCAGCTCCAGCTTACTTGAAGCGAACGCCGTTGGAGTCCTGCATCACCGTGCAGGCTTCGATGATGGCCCAGATCCACATGAAGAACCAGAGGATACCGCAGCTCAGGACGGAGACGAGCAGCTGGATGATGCCCTTGGTGTTGTAACCGGCGTAGAAGTTATGGATGCCGCAGCCCAGCAGGACAGCCAGGAGCACATAAGCCACGCGGTCCTTGGCGTCAGGGTGGTGCTGGCTCGGCGCGGTGTTATAAGGTGAGGCTGACGGGTTGCTGGGCATCGGCGGCGGGACGGGTAGGCCGGCGGCGAGCTGGGTCTGCTGGAGTGGGGTCCAGTTGGCCATGCCGTTGGTCCAGACCAGCGTGTCGATAGAGATCGTCCGGTCACCGATGAGCGAGCGCATGGTAACTTCGTCGACTGGTCCGATGCGATTGCCGTTCTGTTCGTAGTACCACATGCGATGGTTCTGGGGGGCAGGTGATCCCCTGTAAAAACAAAAGAGGCCCGTCGTCGGGCCTCTTCGTTATAATCTGGTGGCTGGTTTTCAGCCCTTCCAGATGCGCAGGAGCGCGTCGGCCATGTCGGACGGCGTGGCCGCGACGGAGATACCGCACTCCTCGAAGATCTTGATCTTCGCGGCGGCGGTATCTTCGGCTCCGCCGATGACGGCGCCGGCGTGGCCCATGCGACGTCCGGCCGGAGCGGTGGCGCCGGCGATGAAGCCCGCGACGGGCTTCTTGCAGTGCGCCTTGATCCAGCGGGCGGCTTCGACTTCGGCGTTACCACCGATTTCGCCAATCATGATGATGGCTTCGGTCTCCGGGTCATCGTTGAAGAGCTTGATGACGTCGAGGTGGGAGGTGCCGTTGACGGGGTCGCCGCCGATGCCGACGCAGGTCGACTGGCCCTTGCCGCGGCAGGTGAGCTGCCAGACGGCCTCATAGGTGAGGGTGCCGGAGCGGGAGACCACGCCGACGTTGCCGCGGCGGTGGATGTAGCCCGGGGCGATGCCGATACGGCAACCGCCGGAGGACTTGTCGCCGCGACCAGGGGTCACGAGACCGGGGCAGTTCGGGCCGATGAGGCGGGTACGACGACCGGCCATGGCGCGCTTGGCGCGGACCATGTCACGGACCGGGATACCTTCCGTGATGGCCACGGCGAGATCGAGATCGGCGTCGAAGCATTCCAAGATGGCGTCGGCCGCGAAGGGCGGAGGGACGAAAATCGCGGAGACCGTGGCGCCGGTCTGCTTGGCGGCTTCGGCGACGGTGTTGAAGATCGGGACCTTCTTGCCGGCGTGTTCGAAGACTTGGCCGCCTTTGCCCGGGGTGACGCCGGCGACGACCTGTGAGCCGTAGTCGAGCGAGAGGCGGGCGTGACGCGCGCCGAAATCGCCCGTGATGCCCTGGACGAGGATGCGGGTATCTTCTTTGACGAGAATAGACATGAGAGTGTGCGGTGAGGGTTTACTTGGCGTTGACCAGCTTCACGATCTTCTGGGCCGCGTCGGCCATCGAATCGCCCGACACGATGGTCAGGCCCGAAGCCGCGAGGGTGGCCTTGCCGGCTTCGACGTTGTTGCCTTCCAGGCGCACCACGAGCGGCAGCTTGAGGCCGGTTTCCTTGACCGCTTCGATGATGCCGGTGGCGATCACGTTGCAGTCCATGATACCGCCGAAGATGTTCACCAGGATGCCCTTCACGTTGGCGTCTCCCAGGATGATTTTGAAGGCTGCCGTGACTTGGTCCTTCGTCGCGCCGCCGCCGACGTCGAGGAAGTTGGCCGGGCTGCCGCCGAAGTGCTGGATGATGTCCATCGTGGACATCGCGAGGCCGGCGCCGTTGACGAGGCAGGCGATATTGCCGTCGAGGGCGATGTAGGAGAGGCCGAACTTCGAGGCCTCGATCTCCTTTGCGTCCTCCTCGTTGAGGTCACGCAGGGCGACCACATCAGGGTGACGGAAGAGGGCGTTGTCGTCGAACGACACCTTGGCGTCGAGGGCGAGCAGCTTGCCTTCCTTCGTGACCAGGAGCGGGTTCACTTCGACCATCGCGCAATCCTTCTCCCAGTAGAACTGGTAGAGCTTCGTCACCAGCGTGACGCACTGCTTGAAGAGGTCGCCGGAGAAACCGAGCGAGAAAGCGATCTGGCGGGCTTGGAAGGCCTGGAGGCCGACGGCAGGGTCGACCTGCACCTTGAAGATCTTCTCCGGGGTGTGGTGGGCGACGTGTTCGATTTCCATGCCACCTTCGGTCGAGGCGACGATGACCGGGAAGGACGTCGCGCGGTCGAGGAGGATGGCGAGGTAGTACTCGTCGTCGCGGCCGTCCGGGCGCTTGCCCAGGTTGGCGGCTTCGGTGAAGTAGATCGTCTGGACCTTGCGGCCCGCTTCGCCCGTCTGGGCGGTCACGAGGGTGTTGCCGAGCATCGCCTTGGCGTTCTCGAGGGCCTTTTCCTTGGTCGGGGAGAACTTCACGCCGCCTTTGAAGCCGTCGGTGAAGGTGCCTTTACCGCGGCCACCGGCGTGGATCTGGGATTTCACCATGATGCCACCGGAGGTGTCGATCTTGGCGAGCGCGCCTTCAAATTCGGCGGCAGAGGTGACCGCTACGCCCTTGGGCACAGCGACGCCGAACTGAGCGAACAGTTCCTTGGCTTGGTATTCGTGAATGTTCATGAAACGGGACGGAGGCTGACGATTAACCCTTCAACTCAGCATCCTTGGCCTTGAGATTCTTTTCGATCTCGGCCGTGAAGTTGTCGGTGTGGGTCTGAATCTCCTTTTCGGAGCGCTTCAATTCGTCGTCGGTGACGAGCTTATCCTTGTTGCCCTTCTTGAGGACTTCGAGGGCGTCGCGGCGGGCATTGCGCACGCGGACCTTTCCTTCTTCGGCCATCTGCGTGGCGCGCTTGGCGAGCTCAACGCGGCGTTCGCCGGAGAGAGAGGGGACCGGGCAGCGCATGAAGTTCCCCTGCGGGACGGGGTTGATGCCGATGTTGGCGGCCATGATGGCCTTGCGGATGTCATCCATCACGCCCTTGTCGAACGGCTGCACGACGATCGTCTGCGCGTCGGGCGTGGTGATGGCGGCCATGTCCTTGAGGCGCTGCGTCATGCCGTAGGCTTCGACGTGGACCTGGATGTTCTCGATCATGCCCGGCGAAGCCTTGCCGGTGTGTAGCGTGGCGAATTCGTGCGAAGTGTGATCGACCGCCTTCTTCATGGCGTTGGCGCCTTCGGCGATGAGTTTTTTGAGGTCCATGGGATAGGGTGGGGTATGGTTTGTAGTTGGAAAATCAGGCGACGAGCGTGCCGATGCGCTGGCCGAGGACAGCCTTCTTCACGGCGCCCTTCTCGGACATCGAGAGCACGATAATCGGAAGCTTGTTGGCTTCGCAGAGCGAGAACGCTTCGGCGTCCATCACGCCGAGGCGCTTCTGGAGGGCTTCGGCATGGGAGACGCGGTCGTAGCGCTTCGCGTCCTTGTGCTTCATCGGGTCCTTATCGTAGACGCCGTCGACCTTGGTGGCCTTCAGGATGGCGTCGGCGCCGATCTCGTTGGCGCGGAGAGCGGCGGCGTAGTCGGTCGTGCAGTAGGGGTTACCCGTGCCGGCGACGAAGATGACGATGCGGCCGCGTTCGAGGTGGCGGGTGGCGCGACGCTGGATGAAAGGTTCGGCGATGCGGTCCATCGGGATGGCCGTCATCACGCGGCATTCGAGGCCGGCCTTTTCGAGGCGGTCCATGAGGGCGAGGCCATTGATGACCGTCGAGAGCATGCCCATATTGTCGCCCGTGGTGCGGTCCGTGCCGTTGGCGCGCGCGCCGGCGAGTCCGCGGAAGATATTGCCGCCGCCGACGACGACCGCAACCTGGGTGCCGACCTTCTGGATCGAGCGGAGCTCTTCGGCGAGGCGGTCGAGGACGGCGCTGTCGATGGAGGCGCCGGTCGTGTCATTGCGGAGGGCTTCGCCGCTGATCTTCAGCACGATACGACGGTACTTCGGCTTCTTGGAGGTGGAGGCGGGCATACAGGGGAAATGAGCCCTAGAAACCCCAGCGTCAACCCCGCCTTGGTCTCGCTTGACTCCGACCCATGAGTCGCTGTTCAGTCGGGGTGCGCAGACCCGTGGTGTAATGGTAGCACAGGAGTTTTTGGTTCTCCTTGTCGGGGTTCGAATCCCTGCGGGTCTACGCTCCTCCTGGGCGGTCCGTCCGCCCAAAAAGAACCCCGGCAAGCCGGGGTTCGATGCGTCGCCTGGAAGGGCGGCTTAGGCGCGACCGAGGTATTCCTTGTTCTCGGTGCTGACCTTGATCTTCTCGCCCTGCTTGATGAAGAGCGGGACGTTGACCTGGAGGCCGTTTTCGCAGGTGACCGTCTTCTGGACGTTGCCGGCGGTGTCGCCTTTGACGGCGGGCGGGGCTTCAAGGACTTCGACGATGACGGAAGGGGGGAGGTCGACGGTGATCGGCTTGTCTTCGACGAAGAGGACCATGTAGGACGTGCCCGAGATCAGGAACTCCTTGGAGTCGGCCAGCGAGGCGGCCGAGATGTAGTATTCCTCGTTGGTGCTGGTATCGACGAAGACGTAGCTGCCGTCGGCTTCATAGGACATTTCCAGGGACTTCGTGCTGTTGTCGAAGACGTCGAAGCTGACTCCGATACCGCAGCGGACCGGGATCTTGGCGCCGGTCTTGATGGAGCGGAGTTCCATCTGGACGTAGGAAGCGTTGTTCGGGGGGGTGCGAACGAGGCACTCGAGAACGATGCAGAGCTCACCATTGTAGCTCATGATGTTCTTCTTCTTGATACGGTTGACGGGTAGGGAGGCCATGGGAGTAAGGGCGGACACAAGCGAAGCCCGCGGGAACGGTCAAGCCGGACTTGCCCGAAAGGCAAGGGTGAGGGTTTTAGCCCCGTAAAATAGGGGTGGTCGGGGCTGCCGCCGACTTACTCGAGCGTGAACAGGACCCCGCCGATCTGGTTGATCTTGATCTTGGTGGCGGTGCTGCCCGCGGCGGTCGAGGCGGCGGTGGCTCCGTTTGAGCCTTCGACCGAGGCGCCGTCGCCGGCTTCCACTTCGAAGCCAGTGTAAAGGGTGATCATCTTCGAGTAGAGCTGCTGCAGTTCAGCCTTGGTCGTGACGACCATCTCCACGGTCTTGGCGTGGGTGGTGGTCGGGTAGGTCTTTACGACGAGGTCGCCGGTGCTGTTGGTGACCACATTATTGACCTTCGATTCGATGGCGGCGAGCGGTCCGGGAATCGGTAGTTTGCTGGCGTCTTTTGGGTCGAGGCCGCGGTTCTCGGAGTTCGCGGCGCTGGCGCGGTTGGCCCGGTTGGCGATGTCGTTCGTGCCCGGCGGGCGGGCGTTATAGATACGGAGCTGCTGGTTGGAGTCTTTCATGTCGATGACGACTTCGGCGACGATGAACGAGCCGGTGGTGTATTCTTGGAAGGAAATGGAGAGGATGGCGTCGGCGCGGCCGTAGAAGGCCATGTCGGTCTTGTTCACCTTGATGCCGAAGATGCCTTGGTTGCGGATGGCCTTCTTGGTCATCTGGAAGGCGTCGGCCTGAGGGGCGAGGGCGGCGGTCGCAAGCAGGGCGGCGGCGAGGGCTTTGGGGCTCATGGCGTTAATCCTTTACCCACGGGGGTGCCGAAGCAAGATTACAACCGATGCTGAGCTGCCAGAACCTCACCGTGCAGGCGGGTAATGACGGCCCCGTCATCCTTGACGGCGCCAATGCCCGCTTCCTTCCGCGCGGCCTCAATGCCGTCATCGGGCCTTCGGGTTGCGGCAAGACGACCTTGATGAAGGCCATCCTCGGGATCTTGCCGTCGACCGGCGAAGCTTCACTCGCGGCCCAGCGCATCACCTGTACCGAAGACTTGGTCGGCAAGGTCGGTTTCGCCCCGCAGTTCACTGCGGCCCAGCCCCAGCTGACCGTCGCCGAGTCTTTGGAGTATGCCCTCGAACTCGCCGTGCCGGACGCCGCCGAGCGCGCCCGTCGCCTGGAGTCCGTCCTCGGCGTCACCGGGATGGCTCCGCACCGCGACAAGCGCGTCTCAGCCCTTTCGGGCGGCCAGCTCCGCCGCCTTTCCCTCGGCCTCGAGCTCACGCTCGACCCGCCTTGTATGGTCTGCGACGAAGTCACGTCCGGCCTCGATCCGCAATCCGAGGACCAGATCCTCGCGTTGCTGCGCAACCTTGCGGAGACGAATCACAAGAGCTTCGTCTGCATCATCCATAACCTCGGAAAACTGAACCAGTTCGACTGGGTCACGGTCGTCTATCAGGGCGATGTGGTCTTCCAGGGCTCGCCGGACGAGCTGCTGGCCTACTTCGGCATCCCCGATGGCCTGCGTCTTTATGAGGTATTGAATGCCTCGGACCTCGCCACATGGCGCGATCGCTGGTCCATCTATCAGGCCGAACATCAGGATTCCTACGAGGTCGCCGTCGCCAAGGTGGGCGCATCCGCCGAGGTCGAACCGTTGCCGGAACCCTCGGTTCCCGATGGCTTCTCGCAGTTCACGACGTTGCTTTCGCGTCGCCTCAAACTCTTCTTCCGTGACACCGGCTATCTCGGCCTGACGCTGGCAATCACGTTCGGCTTCCCGCTACTCGTGATCATCTTTAACCTCGATGGCGTGTGGGACGTCCTGAAAATCCCGATGGACCGTAACACGGCTTCCATGGCGGAAGTGCAGCAGGCGTTGAAGGTCCAGATGTCGAACGCCCAGCTCGCCGGCCTCGCCGCCGGGCTCATCATGTTCCAGGTCATCCTGCTTACGCTCATGGGCGCCAATAACGGCGGTCGCGAGATCTCCGCTGAGCGTATCCTTTATGAAAAGGAGCGTATGACCGGGCTGCGTCCGTGGGCCTATGCGTTCTCCAAGATCGTCTTCGTCTCGCTGGTGGCGATTTTTCAAGGGGTCTGGATGTGCCTTTTCGTTAAACTGATTTGCAGATTCCCTGGACCCTGGGCGGAGCAGCTTGCGATCCTGGCCGCCAGCTGCGTCTCCATGTCTGTCGTCTGCCTCGGTTTCTCGGCCATGCTGACCTCGCCTGAGAAATCGTCGTTGCTCTCCATTTATCTCGTCGGCTTCCAGTTGCCGCTCTCCGGGGTGGTGCTCGCCTTGCCGGCGGCGCTGACCTGGGTCTGCCGCCCGTTCATCAATTCGTACTGGGGTTGGTCCGGGTACATGCATTCCATGATGGGGCAGCCGCTCTACGACGCCTATACCGCGAGCATGCCCAATCAGACCGCCTACGTGGCGAGCACCACCGAGGGGCTCGCCGTCCTGCTGGTCCAAGGCCTGGTGGGCTTCTGTCTCGTCGTGTACGGCTGCCAGCAGAAGCGCTGGAACTGAGGGCCTAGGCTGATTACCCTAGGCCTATTCGGCCGTGTGATTTCTCTTATAAGGGAAATCGCTGGAACAAAGCCCAAACCTCGTTAAAGTTGAGAGAGGAAAGCCCCACCCCCTTTTTCATGTCCAAGATCAATCCTCTCTTCTTTGCCCTCGGCATCCCGGTCGTCGTGATCGTGATTCTCGTCGTGCTCGTCGCCCCGCGCATGAGCGGAGGCGGCAAGTTCGCCGACCTCACGCCTTTATCGGTTGAGAAATATCGTAGCGACTGGTCGTCCCTGCAGGGGAACTTATATCGCCTCGACTGCCAGGTCGAGCAGCAGCTCGCCTTCGTCGAGGGTCGTGGTCGCGTGCTCGCCGTGAAGCCAATCGAGAAGGACCCGACCCGGTCCACCGGCCGCATTCCGGTCTTCGTCCCTGCCGGCTCCGCCGATTCCTTCGAAGTCGGCCAGCGCTTCAAGTGCAGGTTGCGCGTCACCCGCGACCTCCTGGTCGTCGAAGCCCTCGAACGTTTCTGAACCTTTCCGCCATGCGTCACTCTCTCTTCAGTCTCTTCGGTTGGTGTGCATTGACCGTGCTGGGCTTCGCCCAAGCACCCCCGCCCGGCGCGACCGTCAACACCAGCGGTACCGCCGGTGATTACAAGAGCTCCACCGCCGAAGGCGGCGCCGACCGAATCTTTAACGTCAACAGCGACTCCGTGGACATGGAGAACGGCACCATGCAGTGGAAGGGCACCACGATGAACCTCGGCAACTCCCGCGCCGTCCGCGCCCGTTTCGAACGCTACCTCGCCGCCCCGACCGACAGCGGCGACATGAAGCGCTACGTGGCCGTCCTCGAGCAGATTCAATTGCTGCTTTCGCCGCAGTCCATCAACCAAGACAATTATTACCGCAACCAGCAGGAGGCCTTCAATCTCCTCTTCAAGGCTGCGGAGTTTGACATCGATGCGGGCAGCTCCCTGACCATCGCCTCCCAAGTTCAGAAAATCTGGGTGATGAAGCGGGAGTTCAATCAGATCGAGATTACCAAGAACCAGCTCGAGACCCTCCGCAAGGTCCAGGAAGGAATCGTCATCAACCGCGCCGACAATATCGAGGCGGCCAACGACTCCCGTTCGGCGTCGGCCACCAAGGCCAAGCCGCTCGGCAAGTCTTCCTCCGGCACGACCGAGCTCGGCTACAAGGTCAAGGATGAGGCTCGCACCCAGGCTGAGATCCTCGCCAAGAACGCGGAGATGACCGCGCTCGGTCTCAAGTCGAAGATCGAATTCCAGTCCCAGATGGTCTCCTTCCTGATGGCTCGCCGCTACCGCCATTCCCTGATCACCAGCTCGTTCTATCGCGTGCTCTTCAAGGGTGGCAGCCAGAACATCGTCGTCGGCGCCAAGGAAGTGAAGGAGTTCTTCCCGATCTCCGACTTCGTGCCGACGCTCGAGTCGTTCGACATGCTTTCCCGTGAGGCGATCAAGGACACGACCAAGGGTATGCAGACCGTCGACGACCTGGTGAAGCAGGGTGAGCTCTACGGCGCCTTCGAGCGTCTGCAGGAGACGTTCTTCCTCGGCGAATTCGAACCCATCGTGATGTCCTACCCGCAGGAGAAGAAGCGCGAGATGCTCGCCCTCTGGAAGGACCTGCGCGAGCTGCAGCGTCTCGGCGACGAGCATGACCTCGGCAGCGTCGAAGGCTACGTTAACAAGGTCCGCGGCCGCGCCCGCGACTTCCCGGGCGCCCCGATCCTCTCCAAAGTCACCAACGCGATCAATGCGTCGAACATGTCGCTGCTCTCCGCCAAATCCGCCGCCTTGGCCGGCGACAACGCCAAGGCCGAGGCCGCCCTCGAGCGCGCCGCCAAGATCTGGCCGCAGAATCCCGGCGTGAAGGATTTCGCGACCCAGGTGGTCAGCCGCCAGGACACCATGGCCCAGATGGTCCCGCAATTCGACCGCCTATTCGCCGACGCGAAATGGAGAGATATTTATAACAACAAGGTTCCTTTCGGGCTGGCCCTCGCCCAGGACAAGGAGCGTTCCGCGAAGCTCCTCAAGGTCATCGCGCGAATCGGAGAGCTCGATTTCAAGATCCAGAAAGCCAGCGTGCTGTTCACGGAAAACAACCCTTATCTCGCCTGGGATATCATCGTGGACGCCTATAAGTCCGAATCGGACGACCTCGTGCTGGCCAAGACGCGCGCGGACATCTCCTCTCGCGTCGGCGTTTACTCCGGCCTGATCGATACCGCCGAGAAGCTCGAGAAAGACGGCGCCGAAGCGGCCGCGCTCACTGCTTGGCTGGCGGCTCAGGACCTTAACCCGCCTTCGACCATCTGTGGCGCCGCGGTCAAGCGTCTTGCGAAGTCCGTGGCTGAAAGCGCCGTGATCCGCGCGACGGGTGCAGTGCCTGCTCCGCCGGCCGCGCCGGCCGCTGGTGACGACGTGCCGGTGCCGCCGAAGAAGTAAGCCTTACCAGAGGCTGACCGGATTATCTTCTAGAGGATCGACCACCGTGATGCGGAGGTCGGTCTTCCGGTCGCGCACTTCGTTCATCAGGGCGTCGACAATAATGGTGCGGTTACACTCCTTGCTCAGGTGGCCGAGGTAGAGCTCCGTCGTCTGCCATTCGCGCAGGCCGAGGAGGAGGTCTTTCGTCTGGACGTTGGAGAGGTGGCCGAAGTTGCCGCGGATGCGCTGCTTGAGCGAGGCCGGGCGCGTGGAGAGGTCGAGCATCTCGTCGTCGTAGTTCGCTTCGAGCACGAGGATGTCGGCCAACGAGACGTGGTGCTTCACGACGGAGGTGGCGTGGCCGAGGTCGGTCAGCCAGGTCAGTCGCTTGGCGGGGCGGGCGTCTTCGGCGGGCAGGTCGAAGGCGAAGCCGACCGGATCGGCGGCGTCATGCGGGATGGGGATCGAGGTCACCTGGATCCCGCGGAACTCGAAGGTCGTGCCGGTCTCGAAGAGCTGCCAGTCCGGCTGCGACTTCAGCGAATCCTTGATGCGACGGGCCGTCTCGCGGTTGGCGAAGACTTTCAGCGAAGGATTCTGGCGGAGCAGGGCAGGGAGGCCGACGCAGTGGTCGGAGTGTTCGTGGGTGATGAAGACCGCGTCGAGGGCGCGCGCCTCGATGCCGAGCTTCTGCAGCGAAGCCTCGAGGCGGGGCCCTTGGAAGCCCGCGTCGAGCATCATGCGCGTGCCGCCCGCTTCCAGCAGGGAGCAGTTGCCGGAGCTGCTCGTGCCGAGGATGTGGAAGGCGAAGGCCATGCGGAAGGCGATGCAACCCCGTCGCCGTGTCGCCTTCAAGCCGCCATTCGCCCTTTTCCGCTTGAGGGCGAGGGCGACCGGAGGGAAGGTAGGTCATCCCGCCATGCCTTCCCTCCCTCGCGTCATCAGCATCATCATGGGGGGCGGTCGTGGCTCCCGCCTCTATCCCCTGACCAAGGACCGCTGCAAGCCGGCCGTCCCGCTGGCCAGCAACTACCGTCTGGTCGACATCCCGATCAGCAACTGCCTCAACTCCGGCTTCAACCAAATCTTCGTCCTGACGCAGTTCAATACGGCGTCCCTCCACAAGCATATCCAGCAGACGTATAAGTTCGACGGTTTCGGCCGCGGCTTCGTCGACATCCTCGCCGCCGAGCAGACCGGCGACAAGGAATCTTGGTATCAGGGCACGGCCGACGCGGTCCGCCAGAACCTCCATCACTACAACCTGAAGGACGAGGACTTGGTGCTCATCCTTTCCGGCGACCAGCTCTACCGCCTCGATTTCGACGAGCTCGCCCGCCAGCACATGGAGAACGCGGCCGACGTCACGATCGCCGCCAAGGCGATGCCTTCCGACCAGGTGAGCGCCCTCGGCGTCATGCGCGTCAACGCCGACCTCCGCGTCGTGGAGTTCGTCGAGAAGCCGAAGGATCCGGCGGTCATCTCTTCCCTTGTCCTCGGCGGTAACGCCCGAGCACGCCTGTCCGATAAGTCCGACAAGCCCTACTGCCTGGCCTCGATGGGCATCTATCTCTTCTCCGGCAAGGTCATGCGCGAGGCGCTGGCTGACCCGGCCCAGACCGACTTCGGTAAGGAAGTCATCCCCGGCCTGCTCGCCTCGAAGCGCATGATGGCCTATGTCTTCGACGGCTATTGGGAAGATATCGGTACCGTGGGTTCCTTCTGGGAGTGCAACCTGACCCTCACCGACCCGGTGCCCCCGTTCGATTTCTTCGACGGCCAGAATCCGGTCTACACCCACGCCCGCTACCTGCCTCCGGCTAAGCTCAACGGCGCCCGCTCGCACCGCGTCCTCATGGCTGACGGCGCGATCGTGGATGACTCCGAGCTGAGCCGCTGCGTTATCGGCGTCCGTTCCGTGATCCGCGGCGGCTCCCGCCTCGAGAACGTGGTCATGATGGGTGCCGACTCGTTCGAGCGCCCCCACGATCTCGCCAAGAACAACTCCCTCGGTCGACCGGATGTCGGCGTCGGCCCCAACTGCCTCATCCGCAACGCCATCATCGACAAGAACGCGCGTATTGGCGCGGGCTGTCGCCTCGCTCCCACTGGCCTGCCTGAGAAGTGGGAGACCGACGCCTTGTTCGTCCGTGACGGCGTGATCGTCGTTAAGAAGGGCGCCATCGTTCCTCCCGGGACGATCGTCGGGGAATGAAGACCTACGCCCGGACCTACTGGTTTACCTGGGCGTTCCTCGTGGTCGCCGCCGCCCTCACGGGCGTGGCCTCGTTGAAGGATGCCTTCTTCGGTGGGTTATTCGCGGCGCTGCTGTCGGCCTTACTTACTAAGGTCTACGAGCGCAGCGGTCCTCGTTACGCTCCGCTGATTGGCGCTACCGCCGGCACTCTCTGGGTCGTCGCGATGTTCTTCCGGATCCGCTGGTTCGGCTACCCCGAAGAATTCGCGATGGCCCAGTGGACCTTGGGCACGGACATCTCGGTGCATGTGGCCGGTTTCGCGGGTGCGGCGTTGATGACCGCCTTGCTGGCTCGCTATGAATTCCCCAAAGCGCTCGGCGGAGGCCTGCTGCTCGCCGCAGCCATGACGGTCGTGCCTTACGGCGTCATCGCCTGGATCGACTATCGTGTGGCTGGCCCCATCGATCTCGTGGTACTCGTTTCGGCGGAGGCGGCTGTCGACGAAGGTCCGATTCGTCGGGTCGGCTCGGTGCAGGCGAACCTGACGCCCTCGGAAATCTTCTTCCTGAAGGAACGGATGCTCGTCGTCGAGGGTCCTGGCGGCACCGAAGCGGTCGATGAGCAGGGGCGCCGATATTGGCCGCTGGTTCGTCGTCGACTCATCTACCCCGGTAATCCCGGCGGACCGGTCCGCACCGTCTTACTTATTTTGCCCCCTGGGTTGTCATCTGCTGAGACGTGGAGCGTGCCGGTGCACCAAGACCCGAAAGGTCTGGCGCTCGTGACCCTCGGTGCTCGTAAGGATATCAAGTTCTCGGGCGGAGCGGCCAGCCAAGCGGTCCGCCTCGACGTGTCCTTGACGGTCAAATCGAAGGAAAGCGACATCACCTACCAGAACCTGCAGGTCGAAACCTTCCGCAAGTCTCCGGTCGGCGATCTCTATGCGAGCGTCCTAACCCAGGGCATCGCGGCGGCATTCCCGACGACCTTAGTCGACCCCAAGCCGCCAGCTAAGTCGGAAGAGAAGGCCAAGCCGCGGCGGCCGAACTTCGGCAACGTCCCGGCGGCCAAGTAGGCGCCCTCAGGTCGTCGAGCTCAGGAAGTCGCGGTGCAATCCCGCGTAGGCACCTTGCAGTGCGAGCAGTTGGTCGTGCGTGCCGCGTTCGACGATGCGGCCTTCGTTGAGGACGATGACGCAGTCGGCCCGGCGGATGGTGCTGAGGCGGTGGGCGACCACGAAGCTGGTGCGACCCTTCATGAGGCGGGCGAGGGCGACCTGCAGCCGGGCCTCGGTGAGCGTGTCGACCGCGCTGGTGGCTTCGTCGAGCACGAGGATGCGCGGATTGGCCAACAGGGCCCGTGCGAAGGCGACCAGCTGCTGCTGGCCCATCGAGAGCCCACGACCCTTCTCGGAGCATGGCGTGTGGATGCCGGCCGGGAGGTCTTCGATCAGGTCGAGGCAGTCGAGGTCACGGAAGGCCTGCCGGATCTCCTCGTCGGTCGCGTCGGGGCGGGCCGATTTCACGTTCTCGGCGATCGTGCCCGCGAAGAGGAAGTTCTGTTGGAAGACGAAGCCCATCTGGCGGCGCAAGGTCTCCTGGCGGACGTCGGCGAGGTCATGGCCGTCGACGAGCACCTGGCCGCTGAGCGGCAACTGGAACTTCGCCAGTAGGCCGACGATGGTGGATTTGCCTGAGCCCGTGTGTCCCACGAGTGCGATGACCTGTCCTGGCTGCGCGACGAAAGAGATGCCATGGAGGACGGGACGGTCCTGGATATAGGCGAAGTGGATGTCACGGAACTCCACGTGGCCTTGGAGCGGCGGACATTCCGTGGCGGTCGGCTTGTCGGTCCAGGCGGGCGGGGTGTCGAGCAGGCGGAAATAGCGTTCGGCACCGGCCATCGCGAGGGTGGCTTCGGAGAGCTGCGTCCCGATGATCGTGATGGGCGAGAAGAACAGGTCGGCCAGGAAGAAGAAGGTCACGAGATCGCCGAGGCCTGTGCCGGTGCCGGAGAGCGCCGCCCAGCCGCCGACGCCGATGAGCGCGGCCATGAAGCCTTGGGCGTTGAGTTCGAGCAGCGGCAGGTAGAGCGCCGTGAGGCTCGCCGTCTTCACGACGTTACCGGCGAGGCTGCGGACGAGACGGGTGAAGATGCCGGCGTTGGTGTCCTCGCGCGCGAAGCCCTGCGTCACGCGGATGCCCTGGACCGTCTCCGCCAGCGCGGAGGTCACGCGCGAGAAGGTCTCCTGCTGGACGCGCGAGGCGTGCAGGATCTTGCCGCGGAAGAAGCCGTGCACGAGCAGGAGGCAGGGCACGATGGCCAGTAGGACGAGGAATAGCTGCGGATTGGCGAGCAGCATGAGCGCGGCCGCGCAGCTCATCTGGCCCAACGAGACGAAGGTGATGAAGAAGTTATTCTGGATCCCGTTACGCATCGCCTCGATGTCCGAGATCATGCGACTGATCAGGCTGCCGTGGCGGCGGGCATGGAAGAAGGACAGCGGCTGCGTGAGCAGGTGAGCCATCAGCTTATCGCGCAGGTCGCGGAGGACGTTCTCGCCGATTTGGTGGGCGAGGCGGATGCGCCAGTAGAGGGCGACATCGGCGACGATGAAGAAGACCGTGAACAGGGCGAGCGCGCGGAAGGTCGCCGGGCCGTCGCCGGTCGTCACGGGACCCTTGATGATATACCCGACCAGCCAGGCGAGGCCGGGCAGCGCCATCGCGCGGAAGACGCAGAGGCAGAGCAGGGTGTTGCGTTGCAGGCGATGCGGGCTGGTGAAGGCGAGGAGGCGGGCGATGGTCGACCAGCGCAGCGGCAGGCGATCCGGCTCCTCTTCGTCGGGGCGGATGCGTCGGACTGCAATCTCGAGGCGATCTTTGCTCATGCGGGGGCTCCTTCCGATTGGACGAGGATGGCGCGACGATAATGGCCGTCCTGGGCCATCAGCTGCTCGTGGGTGCCGCTCTGCACGAGCTTCCCGTGCTCGAGGACTAGGATCTGGTCGGCGCGGCGCAGGGTGCTGAGGCGGTGGGCGACGATGAAGGTCGTGCGACCGACCATCGCGGCTTCCATCGCTTCCATGATTTCCTTCTCGGTCTCCGGGTCGATGGCCGAGGTCGGGTCGTCGAGGAGGAGGACGGTCGGTTCGAGCAGCAGCGCGCGGGCGATGGCGATGCGCTGGCGCTGGCCGCCAGAGAGGTTGACGCCGCCTTCGCCGAGGAAGGTCTCGTAGCCTTCGGGCAGCGCCATGATGAACGCATGGGCGCCGGCGATGCGGGCCGCGCGTTCGATGCGCTCCTGCGTGGCGTCGGGGTGGCCGAAGGCGATATTCGCCGCGATCGTGTTCGAGAAGAGGAAGTTCTCCTGGAAGACCATGCCCACTTGGCGGCGAAGTTCAGGTAGAGGCAGGTTACGGATATCGTGTCCGTCGAGGGTCACCCGTCCAGAGCGCGGGTCATAGAAGCGCGGGATGAGCGAGAGCAGGGCCGACTTGCCCGCGCCGGTGGCGCCGGCGATGGCGATGCGTTGGCCAGGCTCGGCGGCGAACGAGAGTTCGTGCAAGACCGTCGCGTTCTCCTGGTATTCGAAGCTGACGTTCTCGAACGCCACGCGGCCGAGGAAGCGTCCCGGTGAAGTGGCGCCGGGTTCGGTCGCTACGCCCGGCTCGGTATCGAGGATCTCAAAGATACGCTTAGCGCCGGCGAGGGAGACCTGGGCGTTGTCGACGACCGAGGCGAGGGTGGTCACCTGGGCCGAGAACTGTTGCAGCAGGCCGGCAAAGGCCACCAGGCCGGTGCCTAAGGCGATTTCACCCCGGGCGACCATCCAGCCCCCGTAGCCGACGAGGATGGCCATGGAGAGGCGATTGAGGCCATCAATAACGGGCCAGAAGAGGGCGATCTCGCCGAAGACCTTGCGCTTCTGCAAGCGGATGTCCTCGCTCCAGCCCGCGAAACGGCCCATCACGCGTGATTCGAGGGCGAAGCCTTTGACAACTTGGATGCCTTGCACGTTTTCCGAGAAGCCGAGGACCATGCGGTCCATCAGGTCGCGGTTCTCCTCGTAGGCCGGCCGGACCTTGCGCGAGAAGCGGATCGCGAACCAGATCTGGAATGGCAGCACCGCGAGGCAGGCAAGCGTTAGGCGCCAGTCCGTGCGCAGCATGTAGATTGAGCAGGCGACCAGGGTGATGGTGATGATCGCGAGCTGGAGGATGACGCCTTCGATGAAGAGCCGGATCGCGTGCGCGTCGGAGGTGACGCGGTTGATGATGGAGCCGCTGGCGTTGGAATCGAAGAAGCGGAAGCTCAGCTGTTGCAGCTTGGCGAAGACCTGTGACCGCAGGTTGACGACGATGCGGCCGTGCAGGAAGCGGACGGACACCAATCCGAAAACGTAAGCGATCGTCGCGCGGAGGAGGGCGGCGACGAGGATCCCGGCGCCGAGCCAGACAAACACTGCCTTATCGGAGGCGTCGGCCGGGACGAAGAAGGGCAGGTGCGGCGCGGGGACCGTGCGGTCGGCGCAGTGGCGGACGAAGTCGATGCCGACGCCGGCGAGGGCGATGACGGCTACCGTCAGGAAGACCACGGCCAGCTGCAGTCCAAGCAACTGCAGGCAGTCCGAGCGATACGACCAGGCGATGCGCATCAACCGCCGCAGCGTGGCTTCACGGCTGTCGGCGGTCGAAGGGTCGGAGGCGGCGGGCATGCGCGTCAGGGCGCAGGCGGGCTTAGCGGATCATCTGGCCTTCCCGCGAAGCCTTCTTGCGGAATTCCGCGAGGATGCTGGCGGTGATGGGGCCGGGCTTGCCGGTGCCGATCTTGCGGGCGTCGACTTCGATGACGGGGATGACCTCGGCGGCGGTGCCGGTGAGGAAGCACTCGTCGGCGTTCCAGACGTCGTAGCGCGTGATGTTTGTCTCGACGGTGGGGATCTTGAGGGCGGCGGCGATCTCGAGGGCGACCTGACGGGTGATACCGACGAGGGCGCCGGCGTGGGAGGCCGGGGTGATGAGGCGACCCTTGTGGATGAGGAAGACGTTGTCGCCGCTGCACTCTGCGACGTACCCCTGCTCATTGAGCATGAGGCACTCGTGGAAGCCGTGCTGCTGGGCTTCCATCTTCGCCATGATGTTGTTCAGGTAGTTGAGAGACTTGATCATCGGCGGCAGGGCGGCCGGGCTGATGCGGCGCGTCGGTGCGGTGATGATGCGCATGCCCGTAGCGTAGAGCTCCTCGGGGTAGAGCTTGATGGTGTCGGCGATGCAGACGATCGAAGGCTTCGGGCAGTTCTTCGGCGAGAGGCCGAGGTCGCCGAAGCCGCGGGAGACCACGAGGCGGATGTAGCCGTCGGTCAGGTTATTGCGGCGGCAGGATTCGCAGACAATCTCCGCGATCTCCTTGCGGGACCAGGGCATCTCGAGGCAGAGGGCCTTGGCGGACATCTCGAGGCGCTCAAGGTGTTCGTCCAGGCGGAAGACGCAGCCTTGGTAGAGGCGGATGCCTTCGAAGATGCCGTCACCATAGAGGAAGCCGTGGTCGAAGACCGAGATCTTGGCCTCGGCCTTGGGGTAGAACTTGCCGTCGATGTAGACTTCCATGGTGGTGAAAAGGCCAAGTTGGCGGGTGAGGGCAGGTTTTTCCAGCCCGAAAGGTCCTTTAAGGGCGGCAATCTCCTCGTTCAGGCCGCTTCGCGGACCGTCAGGCGGAATTTACCCGAATCCTCGGGGGCGATCAGGCCGACGGACTCTGCGGTGACGGAGGCGCCCAAGAGGCGGCTGAGTTCGGCCGCCAGCTTAGCTTGGGCTGAGTTCAGGGTGTCGCCTTCGGTTGCGGGCAACAGGAAGAGGTGGGCCGAGCCGTCGGGCTTCTGGCGAAGCTGGTAGTGGGCGATGCCTTTGATCCCAACGAAAACTTGGTCGATCATGCGCGTGGTCAGCAAGCGTCCATCGGCGCCGCGCAGGGCGTCGCGCTTACGACCATGCACGCGATAACCGTCCGGGGTCCGTTCGACGAAGTCGCCGATTTCGTAACGGAGGAGAGGTAGATAAGGATTCGTGAGCGTCGTGACGAGAAGTTCGCCGATGCCTTCGCCTGCGGTGCTCTCGAGCATTGCCGTCTGTTCGCTGGGCAGCATCGCGCCTTCATGTTCGACGAGCAGGTGCCCCGTCTCGCTGGAACCGTAGAGATTGATCACCGGCACGCCGAAGACGCGTTCCATGATCGAGCGGTGGACGACGCTGGTGTATTCGTAACTCGTCAGGATGAAGCGCAGCGAAGGGAAGCGCAGTCCATGCCGCTCGCAGTGAAGGGCGAACCAGGCACCGTGCACCGGATCGACGTCGAGGAAGATGGGCGCCCAGTCGGCGACTTCCTTGGCCATGCCGGCGAGTTTCTCTTCTCCGAGTGTAAACGGAATACGCGCCTGATTGACGTAGAGACTGTCGCCGAGGGTGCGTTGTTCGAGGTTGAGCCAGCGGTTGAAGCAACTGACCCCGCTGCAGCCCGGCGTCGTGAGGACGGCGCGTCGTAGGGTCGGGCTGTTCCCGAAGAGCTCGGCAAGGAGGGGATTGCGCACCAAGGCGCGGCGTTCTTGTTCGGCCCACCAAGTCTTACCGAAGACCACGCGGACGCTGGCACCCGAGGTGCCCGAGGTACTTTCCTCTTCGATCAGGCCGCGGGCGAGAAGTGCCTTGAGGTCCATGCCAGCAGGCAGGAATCCTTCGGGCGAATGTTCGCGGAGCTGGCTTTTGGTGATCTGCGGCAGGTCGGTGAGTCGCGAAGAGGCGAGGGCGAACGCGGCCTGCCATTCCGTCGTGGCGTAGAAGGGCACCGTCAACGTCTGCCGGATGGCCGTCTCCAGGCATGCCGACCCGTCACGAGACAGGGCGGAAGGCATGGACGAATTCGACATGCTT
>JAPLTV010000113.1 GCA_026397955.1 Verrucomicrobiota bacterium
GTCGTCCGGCAGGCTCTTGAGGTTCAACTTGGGGCGATCTTCCTCCAGGATACGATGAGTCAGCGTGAGGTTCATCGGCCTAGTGAACTCCTTACGCTCGAGCTTATGCATGACCTTGCCGTCCATGTACCAAGTGAAAGCCTTGTCCGTCCAGAGGATGCCGTAGGTGTGGAATTTCTTGGCGACGTCGCCCGACTTCTGGGCCGGGATCGGCTTCTCGGGACGGAAATCCTGCTGTCCAGACTCGAGCGTCGCCCGGGCCCACGGATTGACGCGGTCCTTGCCGGTCGCATGGAACGAGACCGTGATACTCGGCGCGGTCTTCTCGTCATCGGTGGCGAGGCGGAAAATCCCCGAGTGACCGTCGGAGGCATTCATGCGCATCGAAGCCTCGAAGTAGCCATACTGCTGGCTGAACTTACCTCGTGTGCTGATGGAATTAGACTGGATCATATCGGCGCCCATCTTGAGGCCGATGCGTAGGGCGTTCTCTTTCCCCACCTTGACGAAGGTGAAAAGATCACTGCCGCCGGTGACGCGCCACTTGGACTCATCGAGCTTGTCGCCGTTGAAGTCGTCCGAGAAGACGAGCTTCTTGCCCGTGGAAGGGTCGGCGGCGAAGGCGACCGTGACCAAGCAGAGGAAGGCCAGCGTACGCATGACGATCACTTGTAAGCCTTGACCCAGTCGATCTCGACGTCGTCGGGGAGCTGCTTGAGGTTGAGGTCCGGGCGCTCCCATTCACCGATGCGGTGGGAGAAATAGAGGGACATCGGTGCGGAGACCACGGTGCGGTCCACTTTATGAAACTGCTTGCCGTTGACGAACCAGGTAAAGGCCTTCTCGGTCCACAGTATGCCGTAGGTATTGAACTTCTTGGAAGGCTCGCCGGCCTTCAGGATCTTGGTGGCGTTGCCGTCGGCACGAAGGTCGTGCTGGCCTTTGTCGTCGACGTAGCGGGCCCAGGGAACCAGCCGATCGGCCCCCGTGCTCTCCCAGAGGGCGTTGATGAAAGGGACGGCCTTGTCGTCCACGCCGCGCAGGGACATCGTCCCGCCGTGGCCTTTGTAGCCGTTCATACGCATGGAGGCCTCGAAGTAGCCGCGCACCTGCTCAAACTTCCCGCGCGTGTTGATCCCGTTGGTCTGGATCATGTCCTCTTTCTTGATCAGCGTGATACGCACGCCGGTGATCTTGCCGGTCTTGAAGGTCGTGATGGCCGTCGGCTCGCCTTGCGTGACCCACTTGGTCGCGTCGAGCTTGTCGCCGTCGAACTCGTCGGAGAAGACCAGTTTCATATTAGACGCCGGATTGGCGGCGCTCAAGGCGACGGCCGACAGGCAGAGGACGAGGAATGATTTCATGGCGGGGAGGAAAATTATTTCCAGACCTTCACCCAATCGACCTCCATGTCGTCGGGGAGCTGCTTGAGGTTCAGGTTCGGGCGTTCGGCTTCGGCGACGCGGTGGGCGAGCTGCAGGCGCATCGGCTTGGCGACATCCTGCTTGTCGACCTGGTGGACCTTCTTGCCGTTGATGAACCAAGTGAAGGACTTCTCGGTCCAAAGGATGCCGTAGGTATTGAATTTCTTGGCGGGTTCACCGGCCTTCAGGAACTGCGTCAGCTTGCCTTCGGGGCGGAAGTCGCGCTGGCCGGAGTCGTCGTTCTTGCGGGCCCACGGCATGATCTGGTCGGCGCCGAGGCCTTCGAAGAGGACCAGCATGTTCGGGGTCAGCTTCTCGTCGGCCGGGCCGAGGCGGAAGATCGCCGTATGGCCCTTGGTCGCGGGCATCTTGATCGACGCCTCGAAGTAGCCGTACATCTGCTCGAACTTACCGTTCGTGGTGAGGCCGTTCCACTGGATCATGTCCTCGGCCTTGCGGAGGGAGATGCGGAGGACCTTGTCCTTGCCGCCCTTGACAATCGAGGCCGTCTCGCGGTTCGCGGGAAGGGTCCACTTGGTCTCATCGACCGCCTCGCCGGTGAAATCGTCGGAGAACGTAACCTTCTTGCCGACCGTCGGATCGACGGCCAACGCGGTCGCAGCCAAAAGAAGGAAGAAGACTCTCATGGGATCTTGAAGACCTTGACCCAATCAATCTGCATTGGCTCCGGGCCGAGCTTCGGATTCATGAAATCCTTAAGTAGGCCGCCTTCCGGCAGGGACTGGTAGAAGCCGATATACATCGGAGCGCTCGGCGTCGGACGGGACATCTTGTGCACCTGGCGGCCTTCGATATACCAGATGTAAGCCTTGTCGGTCCACTGCAGCCCGTAGGTCAGGAACTTCTTGTAGGACTTGCCGCCGTCTTGATTGGCGGGGCTTTCCTTGGGGGCTAACGGGTGGCGACCAGCATCATCATAGAAGCTCATGTCCGGCGAAATCTTGTCGGCGCCGCTGAATAGGAATTGCATCTCTGCAGAGGGCACCTTGGAGAGATCCGCGTTACGGATCTGGAAGGCGGTCCACCCACGGCCCTTGGACTGGATAGCGCGGATAGAGGCCTCAAAGTATCCCTGAGCGTGGGAGAACTTGCCGGAGGAGTTGACGCTGCTTCCGTTCCAGAAGCCCGCCTTGTCCTTGGGCGTCACCTCAAGCTGCAGTTTTCCATCCACAATACGAGCGGAGCCGCCGACGTTCCACTTCTTGGGGTCGAGCTCCTTGGCGTTGAAATCATCCTCCCACACCGGCTTCAGGCCGTTGTTGGGAGCGGCGCCCAACGTCAGGGCGGCAAGGAGGGAGAAAAGCGGGAGGGCTTTCATGAAATAGGGGTAAGAATGATTAAAATCGGAGACCAGAAGGAGGCAAGCCCTACCCTCTTATTGGTAAACCTTGACCCAGTCGACCCGCATGGGTTCGGGGCCCATATTGGGGTCCTTGAAGTTCTTCAGCAGACCGGCTTCGGGCAGGCGGTTGTGGTCGAAGGAGATGAACATCGGCTTAGGCGTGGCCGGAATCTTATCCGAGATTCGGATGGTGTAAGCCAGGCGGCCGTCCACATACCATCGATAGTCGTTCGGACCCCACTGGAAGCCGAAGCGGTGGAACTTCTTGGAGTAGGTGGGGTCGCGCGGCACCGGATTCTCCTTCGGATTCAGGCTACGTCCGCGCTCCTCGTTGACGATCCACAGTCCAAGCCCGACCGAGTCGCCGCCTCCATTACTAAAGCCCATGCCTGCGGACGGCGCCTTGCCGTTCTCGTTGCCGATGCCGAAGCCACAGCCGTGACCGCCGGTCTGGACAAACATGATGGAGGCTTCGATGTAGCCGGCCTTGGAACTGAACTTACCCCGCGTGTTGATGCTCGAGCCACGCCAGAACATCGGCTTCGATCCCGGTGTGATTTCCAGGGAGAGCTGACCATCCACAATCTTTACGCCTTCGCCGGCGTTCCACTTCTTCTTATCGATCTCCTTCTCGTTGAACTCGTCGGACCAGACCAGTTTGAGAGACGTCTCGGGGCCAGCCAACAGCGAGCAGGCACAGAGGAAAACAGGGAGTAGTCGTGAGGGGTGCACGGCAATACGGGGATACCCCTAGGAAAAACCCCTACCCGCAAGGTGCAAGCCCTAGATGGGCCGACCGACCTCAGTTCTCGAAAATCGAGTCGATTTCCTTGCGGGAAAGCGGCCGGCAATCGCCCAAGGGCATCTTCCGGATAACGAGGCCACCAATCTGGAAGCGGCGCAGGGTCTTCACGTGGAAGCCGAAGATCTCAAAGAGGCGACGGATCTCACGCTTACGGCCCTGGTCGAGATGAATCTCGAGGTGGGCGGCGTTATCCGGATGGCGGATGACCTTCTTGAAGCGCAGATGCTCCCCTTCTTCGACGGCACCCTTGAGCAGGCGCGGCGTGAGGGTCGGGTCGTAGTCACGGTTAAGGATGATCTCGTAGCGCTTAATGACGCCGCCGGAGGGATGCATGACCTTGTTGGCCAGCTCGCCGTCGTTGGTCAGGATGAGCAGGCCTTCGGAATCCTTATCGAGGCGACCGACGCAGAACAGGCGCAGCTTGCCGTATTCCGGAGGGACCATGTCGAAGACCGTCTGGCCGCCGTGCGAGTCGTCGTTGGTGCAGAGGTAGCCGCGGGGCTTGTTCATCATCAGCACCACCGTGCGACCCAGGGGCTTGATGTGCTGGCCCTGGCAGATGACGGTGTCCACAGCCGGGTCGACCGGCTGACCGGTTACGGCCAGCTTCCCGTTGATCATAACGGACCCCGAGGCGACCAGCCGCTCCGCCTCACGACGGGAGCAGACCCCCGCCGTGGCGAGGAACTTGTGAATACGCATGGGTCCTTCGGAGGGCACGCCACTGGATTGAGGCATTT
>JAPLTV010000085.1 GCA_026397955.1 Verrucomicrobiota bacterium
CGCGATGCGGGAGCGGATGACGTCGAGACGGGCCATGGACGAGGTCAGGGCAAGGGTAAGGGCGGGAGGGAGAAGGCAAGCGGGAGAAGTAGATGGCTGAGTCGATGACAGAAACCGCCCGCAGGCGTCTGGGGGACTGCCTTCGTTGCCACGAGTGAACCAAGCGACCATCCTGAGGCATGGAATCTTCGGCAGAGGGCCCGCCTTACCGGCAGCTTAAGGCTTGGGCGGAATCCAGGGACCTGGCGGTGTTGATTTATAAACTTTGCGTCAGACGAGCCAAAACCATCGACCGCGGGTTGGCCGACCAGATACGCCGCGCCGCCATTTCCATTCCCTCGAATATCGCCGAAGGCAACGGCCGGGGGACAAATCGGGACTCGCTGAGATTCCTCTATATCGCCCGCGGCTCGCTCTGCGAACTCGAGTCGCAGATAGACGTCTGCCTGCGTGCTGGCCTGATTGAAGTCGAAGACAGTCGAAGCATCGCCGGACAGATCACCCTGGTTGGCCGACTCATCGGCGGCCTAATCACCTACCGTAAATCCCGACCCGACTAACCCCCATCCGTCATCGATTCAGCCGTCTGTCATCTGCCATCGACTCAGTCATCTACCCTTAATCTGCCTCAGGGCTTCGTAAGTCGCGATCCCACAGGCGGTCGAGAGGTTGAGAGAGCGAGTCTTGTCGTTGAAGTGCGGGATCTTCACCTCGCGGTCCGGGCCGAACCAGGCATGGACTTCCGGGGCGGCGCCGCAGCTTTCACTACCGAAGACCAGCCCGTCGCCCTCCTTGAACTCAGCGTCCCAGAGGCCGCGCGTGGTCTTGGTCGTGAAAAGCCAAAGTCGTTCGGGACGACCGGGCGAAGCCAGGAAGGCTTCCCAGTCATCGTGATGACGGACGTCGAGTTCGTGCCAGTAGTCCATCCCCGCGCGGCGGAGTTTGGCGTCGTCGATCTTGAAGCCCAGCGGATGCACCAAGTGCAGGACGCAGCCCGTCACGGCGCACATACGCCCGATATTGCCGGTGTTCGGCGGGATCTCCGGGCGGAGCAGGACGAGATGGAGCGGCGGCTTCACTTCCGTCGGCTCATCGCGCGCGAGATCTCGCGCTTGGCTTCGCGTTCCTTGATATCCTGACGCTTGTCATGCATCTTCTTGCCCTTACCCACGGCAAGGAGGCACTTCGCTAGGCCGTGCTTGAAGTAGATCTTCAAGGGAATGATCGCGTGGCCGCCGGACTGGATCTCCGCGGCGATCTTCTCGACCTCCGCCTGCTTCAGCAGCAGCTGGCGCGTGCGATAGGAGGCATGGTTGTTAAGATTACCGAAATCGTACTCCGCGATGTGCGCGTGGTAGAGCATCACGCCCTTCGGGCTGATCTTGATAAACGCGTCGGCGATGTTGGCCCGGCCAGCGCGGAGGGACTTCACCTCGGTGCCGCGCAGGACGATCCCGGCCTCGAAGGTCGGGCCGATGAAATAGTCACGTCCCGCCTTCGGGTTATTAACCTCGGGAAGAACATGCTCTCGGCGGGCGGCCATCGGATGACGAAAGGGCTACTCGCCGGCAAGCCGGCTGTGGCGGGGAGCTGCCTTAGGCAGGCAGACGATCCTCAGGACGGAACTCCCAAGAGATACGACCTTCGATGACTTCGCGCAGGGCGATGTCTTCGGGGGAAAGCTTTTCGAACACGTCACCCAGGGTGTGGTTATACTTGGGCGGCTGGACGGAGTAGTCGGCCGTGCTGCGAAGCTGCTTCACGCGCTTGGAGATCACGTTGATGAGAATGTTCGCATCAGGGATGACTTTACGGGCATCTTGGAGGTAATCGTCGCGCATGGTGTGTTTCCCGACTAGGGAACCACAGAACCTAGGGTAGCACCCCCCTCTGGCAAGCGATTTTTGGGGCTGAAAAATGCCTTTGCCCTGCGAAAACAGGGGGGTAAGGTGCCCACAGATGTCCAATCCTCAGCCTTACGGCCAGTCCATGAAGTCCAAAGGGGGCTTTTCCCGCCTCATCAGCGCGCTTCGCTACACCTGGGACGGGCTGCGGGCGGCGGCCAAGCACGAGGAGGCCTTCAAGCAGGAGCTCATGGTGGTGGTGCCGCTTTCAATCATCGCTTGGTTCGTCCCGGTCGAACTCTACCAGCGCGCCCTACTCTTCTCAACGCTCCAGCTGATCCTGATCGTCGAGCTCATTAATTCGGCCATCGAGGCCAATACCGACCACATTTCAATGGAGCGTCACCCTTTAGCTAAACGGGCCAAGGATATGGGCAGCGCGGCCGTCTTCCTGACCATCGTGATCGCCTTGGCAATCTGGGGCACGGTGCTCTGGCAATACTTCGCTAAGAAGTAATCCGGGCACAAAAAACCCGCCGGTTCGCGGCGGGTTTTTGTTGGGGTCGTACGACCGAGGCTTAGCCCTTGGTAACAAGGCCGGCCTTGATGGCCTTGACCGAGACCCACTGGCGCTTCACCGAGCCGTTAGGCTGGACGACGCGGATGCGCTGGACGTTCGGCTTGAACGTGCGCTTGGTCTGCTTCACGAGCTGGAAGCCGATACCGCCGCTCTTCTTGGACTGACCGCGGTGAATGATTCGGCGGCCTTTGACGGGGCGCTTGCCGGTGACGCTGCAGATACGGGACATAGTGTTCGGGCTCCTTTTGGAAAGTCGGAGCAAAGGAGTGCCGAGGCCGTTGGCAAGCGGTAATTACCCCTTAAGTCCGCTTCAAAGCCCGCTCGAGACCCTGAAGGCCAGCCGAAAGGGCGTCGGGCGGGGTCAAAAGGCTCAAAACAACGCTCGGGACGGTGGCCGGCATTCCGTAGAAATATCCGGGGTGAGCCCAGACGCCTTCACTCAGGGCGTTCATCAGGAAGCGGTCCTCGTGGACGCCGGGGGGTAAAGTCAGGATAGCCGTCCAACCGGCGGGACGGGGCAGGACCGTGCAGCCGGAAGCCGACGAGGTAGCCCAGGCGCGGAGAGCGACCTCCCCTTGGGCGACGCGGGTACGGACGAGGGCGCGGAGCGGCTCGGCACGACGCAGGAGGTCCGGCAAGGCGAGCTGGGCCGGGGTGTTCACGGACAGGAAGGCATCGGCGATGTGCTCGAGACGGCGGCAGGCTTCGAGCGTCGAAGAGGCAGGGCCGGCGACGACGATCCAGCCGAGCTTCAACTGCGGCGCGAGCGCGACCTTGGAAAGGCCGCTGAGGACGAACGTCATCACGTTGGCTTCGCCGGCCCAGGTACCGGGCGAGGCGACGCCTTCGGCGGGATAATCGAGGAAGACTTCGTCGCACACAATCGCGAGGCCGTGCTTCAGCGCGAAGCCGCGCAGTACGTCGCGATCGCGACGGCCGACGAACGCGCCGGTCGGATTGGACGGATTGATGCAGAGGACGGCGCGGGTCTGGCGATTGACGCTCAGCGTGGCGGCGTCGATGACCCATTCGCCGGCGAGCTGGACGAGCTGATAGGGACGCAGAGTCACGCCTTCGAGCGCGGCGATGACTTCGAGTAAAGGATACGACGGCGCAGGCACGAGCACTTCGTCGCCGGGGTTACAGAGCAGCTTGAAGATCCAGGAGTAGGCCTCGCTCGTGCTGGCAGTGAGAAAGAGCTGATCGACCGGCACGCGGGCGCCGCGCGAAGAATAGTAATCCGAGATTGCCGTGCGGGCCGAAGCCAAGCCGAGCGGGTTCGGATCCTGACGCTGGATACCGTCGCGGCGGAGCAGCGGGCCGAGGTCGGTCGCGGACCAGGCGAAGCCCGCGTTAGCCGGATTAGAATCGGCGAGGTCGAGTAGCGGCTGGCCAGCCGCGAGACGCTTCGCCTTGGCCTTACTCAGGGCGTTGGTCGTATCGGCGAAAGAGAGTCTCGTACTGAACATAAGTGAGGTGGAAGCGGTTGGCGGTTAGCGGTTGGCGGTTGGCGGTTGGACCGCGAAGGTGGCAACAATCCGCAAGCAGACCCCACAAGCAAGGGTTATGAGCCCGGAGGGGACTTATGTCCTATGCCGCGTGTCAGTAGACCGGAAGGACGGAGCCGAAGTCCCGATTACCTTGTCGGGCTCGGCGGCGCCGTCGCGACGAGAGGCCCGGAAACGAACAAGCCCTCCGAGGAGACGGCCAGCTTCCTCGGCGCGACCTAGAAGCGACTCGCAGATACGGCTATCCAATAGGCCTGCCTCCTGCATCACCTCCACCTGGGTGCGCAGCTCACACAACGAGCCCCTCGCGATGTAAAGGAACTTCAAGGCATCCTGATTCGTCCCCCGGCCGGCGCCTTCGGCGATGTTCGATGGCACGGAGATCGCCGCCCGGCGCAGCTGATCGACGAGCGCGAAGTCATTCCGGACCACCGCGACATTCACGACTCGATAGACTTCGACCGCAAGGGCCTTGGCGGCCTTCCACGCCGAAAGATCACGATAACTGACCACCTTGGGATTCTCTTGGGGATGCATAGACTCCCCATCATCTGGAAACCCGATCCCACCGCACGTCCCGCCATTACCCATGAAAAGACTGACAGACGCACCCCACACCCGGACCCAGCAATCTCCCCACCCTTCCGTCTATTGCATCTTCCCAGCCGCCAACCGCTAACCGCCAACCGCTAACACCTCCTTTGCCACCCAATTCCAGATTGAACTCATCCCCTCCCCCTCCAAAGGTGTCCCTATGTCCCAGCAAGTCCTGAAGCCTCGCGTCCGCGGGTTCATCTGCATCACCTCCCACCCCGAAGGCTGCGCCGCGGCGGTCCGCGAGCAGATTGCTTACGTGAAGTCCCGTAAGCCCATTCAGGGCGGCCCTAAGTCGGTCCTGGTGATTGGCGCTTCCACGGGCTACGGCCTCTCTTCTCGTATCTCCGCCGCCTTCGGTTCCGGCGCCGCCACGCTCGGCGTTTTCTTTGAACGCAACGGCGAAGGCGACAAACCCGGCTCGCCTGGCTGGTATAACACCACCGGCTTCCACGCCGAAGCGAAGAACGCCGGCCTCAAGGCCGTCTCGATCAACGGCGATGCCTTCTCGGCCGAGCTCAAGGCTCAGGTCATCGAAGCGATCAAGTCGAAGATGCCGGGCGGCAAGATCGACCTCGTCGTCTACTCCCTCGCCTCCCCTCGCCGCACCGCTCCGGACGGCGTGACCTACAAGTCCGTCCTCAAGCCGACCGGCGCTCCGTTCCACGCCAAGAACCTCGACACTGACAAGAAGGTCGTGAACGACGTCACGCTCGAGACCGCTTCGGCCGATGACATCGCGCAGACGGTCAAGGTCATGGGCGGTGAAGACTGGGAACTCTGGATGAACGCTCTCGACGGCGCTGGCGTTCTCAAGGAAGGCTGCCAGACGGTCGCCTACTCCTACATCGGACCGCAGGTGACCTGGCCGATCTACAAAGACGGCACCATCGGCAAGGCGAAGGAAGACCTCGAGCGCGCCGGTCGCAAAATCGATGACTTGATGAAGCTCCATCGCGGCCGCGCATTCGTGTCCGTGAACAAGGCCGTCGTCACCCAGGCCAGCTCCGCCATCCCCGTCGTCCCCCTCTACGTCTCGCTGCTCTTCAAAATCATGAAGGCCAAGGGCACGCACGAAGGCTGTATTGAGCAGATCCAGCGCCTCTTCGAGAAGCAGATG
>JAPLTV010000062.1 GCA_026397955.1 Verrucomicrobiota bacterium
GAATGTCGGTAACGGCAAGGCGGTCAGCCTCTTCGGCTTCACGCTCAGCGGCGCGGACGCCGCCAACTACCGTCTCGTCCAACCGGCAGACGTCCAAGCGAACATCACGGTTCCGACGCTCACGATCACTGGCGTCACGGCTCTGCATAAGGTCTACGACCAGACGCGTACGGCCATCCTCACGGGTGGCATCATTAACCCGCTCCTCGGCGACGATGCGGTGCTCGTTGTCACCGGGGCTTCCGGTCTCTTTACCGATGCCAACGTGGCGGATGGCAAGTCGGTGGCGATTACGGGCTATACCGTCATCGGCGCCGACGCGGGTAACTACCTGTTGGTTCAGCCCACGGGTGTGACGGCGAACATCACTGCGCGGACGCTCACGCTCAATGGCCTGATTGCGAGCGACAAGGTTTACGATGGCACGGTTTCCGCTGCTGTTACCGCTACTCTGAATGGCATCCTTTCTGGCGACAACGTGAGCTTGGCTTCGCTCACCGGTAGCTTCATCGACAAGAACGTGGCTGTGGGTAAGACCGTGAACGTCGCGGTCGGCGGGCTGACTGGTGCTGAAGCTGGTAATTACCGCATCCTTAATACCACGACGACGGCGAAAATCACGCGTCTGGCTTCCGTCGCGTGGACGGGCGGTGCCAGCAGCAGCAACTGGTTTGACCCGGCCAATTGGGCGGGCGGGGCGGTGCCCGATCTCGCCAACGTCGCCAACGTTATTCTCCCGGCTGGGGTCAATGTCACCTTCGCAGGTCCCGCCGTCGCTCCTGCCATCTTCGGCCCGGTCTCGATCGACAGCCTCGGCTCCGCCGGTTCGCTGACCATCGCGGGCGGCACCTTGAACGTCGCGGCGGGCGGCATGGCCTTGGATAGCCTCGCCGTCACCGGCGGTACGCTGACCAACGCGGGCCTGACTTCACCCAGACCGCTGGTACGACCAACGCCGGCGGCGACTTCACCGTCACGAACAGTTACGCGCAGGCCAACCCCGGCGTCATCAATGTCGGCGGCAACGCCAGCATCACCAACACCGTCGGCCCGCTCGTCATGGGCAACCTCAGCGCCACGGGCAACCTGTCGCTCACATCGCTGGCCGGCCCGATCACTCAGCTGGCGGGCTCCGCGCTCGTCGCCTACGGTACCACGTCGGCCACCGCCACTCAGGGTGGAGTGCCGGCGAACATCACCCTCAGCAACGCGGGCAACGACCTGCGCGGCTTGGTGACCGTGACCGGCGCCAATGTCGCCGTCGCCACCAGCGGCAATCTCGCGATCGCGGGAACGGCCGTGAACCTCACGACCCTCTCGGGCGGTTCGACGTCCTTCGGGGCGACCACGCTCACGGGCGGTCTGACGACGACCTCGGTCGGCGCCATCACCCAGAACGGCCCGATCGTCACCGGCGCGCCGTCTTCGATCACTTCGACGACGGGTAGCATCACCCTCACCGATCCGAATAACTCGTTCTTCGGAGCGACCTCGTTCGCGGGAGCCAACGTCTCGGTCGAAGCCTCAGGTAATCTGGAAGCCCTCATCGCCGCCACCGGCAATGCCTCGGTGTCCGCCGCGGGTAATCTCATCGTCGGCGGCACGGCCGTCAACCTGACCACGGTTTCCGGTGGCACGACGTCCTTCGGCGTCACCACCCTCACCGGCGGTCTGAACACCAGCTCGGTCGGTGACATCACCCAGACGGGTGCCATTACCACCGGTGCGGCGTCCTCGATCGCTTCGGCAACGGGTAATGTCGTGCTCACGAATCCGAATAACTCTTGGTTTGGGGCGACCACGCTCTCGGGCGTCGATGTGGCCATCGCGGCTGCGGGTAATCTCAACGCGCTTATCGCCGCCACGGGCAATGCCTCGGCGTCCGCCTCCGGCAATCTGACCGTCGGCGGTACGGCTGTTAACCTATCCACCAGCTCCGGCGGGTCGACGTCCTTCGGGGTCACGACCTTGACGGGTGCTCTCACCACGACCTCGGTCGGCGACATCACCCAGACCGGTGCGATCACCACGGGCGCACCTTCCTCCATTACTTCAACGACCGGTGACATCACCCTGACCAACCCAGGTAACTCCTTCTTCGGAGCCACCGCACTTTCGGGCGTCGATGTTTCTGTCGCCGCCGCCGGAAGCCTGGAGGCCCTCATCGCCGCCACCGGTAATGCGTCCGTCACGGCCGCGGGTAATCTCATCGTCGGCGGCACGGCCGTTAACCTAGCGACCACCTCCGGTGGAACGACGTCCTTCGGCGTCACCACGCTCACGGGTGGTCTGAATACGACTTCGGTCGGCGACATCACCCAGACAGGTGCGATCACCACCGGGGCGCCGTCCTCGATCACGTCGACGACCGGTGACATTACTCTCACTAACCCGAATAACTCCTTCTTCGGTGCGACCACGCTTTCGGGCGTCGACGTCGCTGTCGTCGCCGCGGGTAATCTGAATGCCTTGGTCGCCGCCACGGGCGATGCCTCGGTCACCACCGCGGGTAATCTTACGGTCGGTGGCACGGCGACCAACCTGAGCACCAGCTCGGGTGGCACGACGTCCTTCGGCGCGACGTCCCTCACCGGCGGTCTCACCACGACTTCAGTCGGTAATATCACCCAGACCGGCGCGATCACCACCGGCGCTCCGTCCTCGATCACCTCGACGACGGGTAACATCACGCTGACTAACCCGGGTAACTCCTTCTTTGGAGCGACCTCTCTCGCGGGCGCCAACGTCAGCCTCGCCGCCGCGGGTAACCTTGATGCCTTGATCGCCGCCACGGGTAATGCCTCGGTCTCGGCCGCAGGTAATCTCATCGTCGGCGGCACGGCCGTCAACCTGAGCACCAGCTCTGGCGGCACGACGTCCTTCGGCGCCACGACCCTTACGGGTGGTCTGACGACGGCCTCGGTCGGCGATATCACCCAGACGGGTGCGATCACCACCGGTGCGCCGTCCACGATCACCTCGACGACGGGTGACATCACCCTGACGAACCCAGGTAACTCCTTCTTCGGAGTGACAAGCCTGGTGGCTACGCTGGGTGACCTCAGCTTCGCAGGCTCTGTTGCTGGTGGCCTAAATACCACCTCGGGTGGTGCGACCTCCTTCGGCGTCACGACCCTCACGGGCGGCCTCACGACAACCTCCGTCGGCGACATCACGCAGACGGGCGCGATCATCACCGGGGCTCCGTCTTCGATCACTTCGACGACGGGAGACGTCACCCTGACGAACCCTGGCAACTCGTTCTTCGGTGCCACCTCGTTCTCGGGTGTCGACGTCACGGTCGCCGCAGCCGGAAGCCTTAATGCCCTAGTCGCCGCCACGGGCGACGCTTCGGTCACAGCCGCGGGTAATCTCACGGTTGGCGGCACGGCCGTTAACCTGACGACCAATTCCGGTGGCACGACGTCCTTCGGTACGACGACCCTTACGGGCGCTCTCACGACGGTCTCGGTCGGGGATATCACCCAGACGGGTCCGATTATCACTGGTGCGCCGTCCTCGATCACTTCGACCACCGGCGACATCACCCTGAATAACGCAGGTAACTCCTTCTTTGGGGCCACTTCGTTCTCGGGCCAGGACGTCTCCGTCTCGGCAGCTGGCAATCTCACCGCGACCGTCGCGGCCACGGGTAATGCGGCTTTCTCGGCCACGGGCAATCTGACGGTTTCCGGCCTGGCCACGAACCTCACGACGAACTCCGGCGGGGCGACCAGCTTCGGAGTCACCACGCTCACGGGTAACCTCAGCGCTACCTCCGTGGGTGACATCACCCAGACCGGCACCTTGACCGTCGGCGGCACGAGCAATCTCAGCTCGTCCCTCGGTGACATCGTGCTTACCGACCCGAACAACACGTTCGGCGGCTTGGTCACCGCCGCGGCGAACGAGATTGGCCTCACCGCCAGGGGTAATCTCAGCACCCAACTGACGGCCATCGGTGACGCCAACGTGACGGCCTCCGGTAACCTCACCGTCGCCGGCACCGCTGTGAACCTCACCACCAGCTCCGGTGGCGCGACGTCCTTCGGCGCCACGACCTTGACGGGCGGTCTCACCACGACTGCGGTCGGCGATATCACCCAGACGGGCGCGATCATCACCGGAACCGCGTCCACGATCACTTCGACGACTGGGGACATCACCCTGACCAACCCAGGTAACCGCTTCAGCGGGGCGACCAGCCTGACCGCTACCGTCGGTGATATCACCTTTGGTGGCATCGTGAACGGCAACCTCAGCACCAACGCCGGAGGCGCCACGACGTTCGCGGCTACGACCGTGAATGGTAATCTCGGCGTCCTGTCCGGCGGCGACATCACCCAGACCGGCCCGCTGATCGTCACCGGAACGAGCTCCTTGATTTCGACGATCGGCGACATCGTCCTGACTAATCCGGCTAACCGCTTCGGCGGTCAGGTGACGGCCTCGGGTGGCGACATCTCGCTGACCGCGACGGGTAACCTCAATGTCGGCTTCACCTCCACTGGCGTGACCACGCTTAATAACACCGGCAACCTGACCGTCACCGGTTCCGGCGTTGACCTCAATGTCACCACCTTGGGCAACGCCGCCGTGGGTAACCTCGCGCTCACCGGTAACCTGAACATGAACGTCCAGGGTTCGGCATCGATCATCACCGGCGCTACGGCGAACGTCGCGGGAACGGCGACGCTCGTCAGCCCGCTCTCCATCCTGCAGCAGAATGGCAGCAGCCTGGGCTTTGCGGATAAGCCTCGGGGTGCCGGTGCCGGTGGAAGCGTCGGCGACTTCGTCCTCGGCGCCACCCGCTTCAATCCGTCGAGCTTCTCGTCCACGAATAACAGCCGAATCGATGCGGGCCTAGCCTCGGGTCAGCTGGCTTCCGTCCGCGGTGCCGGCCTCGCTGGTTTCGAAGGCGTCGTGCCCAAGGGATACGTTGTCACCCGACCGGATGCGCCGGCGCCGGATGCGACTTCGCAGGGCTACTTCACGGGCGGAGAGCGTGGCGTCAGCGGCAGCGCGTTCCGCATGATCTACCCCAAGGTCAACCTTGGTCAGGCTTACTACGTCGGCGCCCTCCGTGGTGATGACGCCAAGGCCGCCGGCGGCGAGACCACCGAAACCGTCGAGGCGAAGTGAGTTCCTAGGTAGGGACAGCACCACGTGCTGTCCTCTGGCCGCCGCAAGGCGGCCAGGGTAGGGCGGCCATTGCCATGGCCGCCGTTCGACGACGCGCGTGGGGTAAGCCGGGCAGGATCACCGAACATTCCGATGTCCGTCCGCCCACGGACGTGATGGCAATCACGTCCCTACCAGCGAGGCGGAGCTGCGCGGTGACAAGGGGGCGCGGGGGAGATGGCGAATCTCAAAGGGAGACCGGAAACCGGATAGGATGCTGCGGTGTTGCCTTGGGTAGGGCGGGACCGCGTCACGACATAGGCTGCCTCGGGTAGGGCTGGCCTTGGGTAGGGGCGCCACTGCGTGGCGTCCGCCTAACTCTCTGCCGCGCCCAACCGCTAACCGCCAACCGCAGACACCTGTCATGGGTAGGGCGGTCATTGCCATGACCGCCGTTCGCAGAGGCAAGTGCCATCAGCCGGGCGAGGTTACCGACCATCCTGACCTCCGTCCGCCCACGGCCGTGATGGCAATCACGGCCCTACCTGCGCAGCGGAGCCGCGAGGGGACATGCTGGCATGGTGACATGTGGGCACGGGGAGATGGCACTCGAAGGGAATCATTACCTGCCAGGGCGGTGATGATTCCTAGGCATATCTTGTCAGGGGAAGTCATCAGCGCTGTCTGCTTCCAGCTTTAGTCTTAGCGAGTAGGGTTAGCCATGGAGATGATCTATGTCGACGAAAGCGGTGATCATGCCACCGGGGCCACCAATCCGGAGTACCCAATTTTCGTGATCGTTGCCTGCGTATTTGATAACCATGACTATCGGCTTCGCTTCGTTCCCGACCTGATAGACTTGAAAATTAAGTATTGGTCCCACGAGGCCGTGGTTTTACATGAACGTGAAATACGCAAGAATCAGGGTGAATTCACTTTTCTTTTTGACCGTTCAACTCGTGAGAGATTCTTGGCCGACCTCAGCCTCGTGGTTCGGAGTTCTCGTGCGGAGGTAGTGGCCGTTGCCTGGGACAAACGTAAGGTCAGCGCTGTTAAGACCTATGCCGATTGCCTTTTGCTGCTTCTGGATTCCTTGCGATTGAGGTTTCACCGCCTTGCCATTCCGCAGGTGGTTATCTTGGAATCTAGGGGCGTGCGTGAGGACCTTGAAATCAGACGTGCTGTAGAAGCAAGTACGGGAAGTTGCCACTGGAAGCCAATTTTCGTCCCCAAGGCTAGAAATTTGGCAGGCCTCCAGCTAGCCGATCTATGCGCTCGGCCGATCGGCTTGAAACTCCTTAGGCCTGATCATCCCAATCGAGTCTACGATGAGACCATTTCATTACTCATACGTAAGGCCGATGATGGAACTCGTCCCGGGCTTATTGTCTTAGATTAAAAAAGGAACGCGGGCCGGCGAACCGGACCCGCGTCGAACGGAAACTTCCATTCCTTATCTGGATTTGTAGTTAGCTAGCGGATATGTTCAAGTCAGAATGAGTGGGTTGGATTTCGCCTTGGGTAATTTCGCGGAGCCGCGAGGGGACACGTGGGCACGGTGACAAGGGGGCACGCGGAGATGGCGTTTGAAGCGGATCCGCATCGGGTAGGGCGGCCATTGCCATGGCCGCCGTTCGCAGAGGCATGTGCCATCAGACGGGCAAGATCACCGACCATTCGACGTCCGTCCGCCCACGGCCGTGATGGCAATCACGGCCCTACCCAGGTGCCGCTAGGTCGTGACGCGGTCCCGACCCTACCCATTGCCTGGGCACATCGATGCAGTCATCGACGCTGTCCTCGATTCAGTCCTCTATTCTTTTACGCAATCCGGCTCCAGAGCACCTTGAGGTAGCGTCCCTCTGGGTGGTTGGAGGCGTTGGGGTGGTCGCCGCCGGGTCCGGTGCGATCGAAAATCTGGAGGCGCTTCTGGTAGCGGTGGGCGGCCTTGCTGACGAGGTCCTCGAAGGACTCAGGGGAGACGAGGCCGGAGCAGGAGCAGGTGACGAAGAGGCCGCCGGGGGTGACGAGCTGCATGGCGAGGACGTTGAGGTCGTTATATTTCTTAAGTCCTTCTGCCTCAAACTCCTCGTCGCGGCTGTCGACGAACTTGGGCGGGTCGCAGAGGACGAGGTCCCAGGTCTTGCCGTTCTTCTGCATCTGGCGGATCCACGTGAAGGCGTCCGAATGCACGAAGTCGATGCGGACGTTGTTTAGGTTCATGTTCCGCTTGGCCATCTCGATGGCCTTTTCGTCCAAGTCGACTCCGGTGACTTCCGTCGCGCCGGCCAGTTTGGCGGCGATGGAGAAGCCGCCGGTGTAGCAGCAGAGGTCGAGGACCTTGAGACCCTTGGCGAGGGCGCCGAAGCGACAACGGTTGTCGCGCTGGTCGCAGAAGAAGCCGGTCTTGTGGCCTTCGGCGAAGTCGACCTCCTGGACCATGCCGAACTCCTTGATCTTAACGAAGCGGACGGCCGATTTCGGAATATCGGTCGGCATGATGCCTTCAATACGAGCGACATGCGCATCCACCTGAACGATTTCGCGCTTGGTGCCGACGGCGTCGTGCAGGATCGGGATCCAGCGGGGGAGGCGGCGCATGACCGCATAGGACGACACCTCTATAGAGAGCACGTCGCCGAGGCGGTCGACAATCAGGCCCGAAAGGAAATCGGCGTCGGCGTTGACCACGCGATAGGCGTCCGTGTTCTCGTCGAGCTTCAGGACGTCCTTACGGAGGGCGGCAGCGCGGCGGATGGCCTGTTCGAACCAGACATCATCGGGCTTACCCGGCGTGGCCTTAAGGATGCGGAGGGCGATGGGGGCGCCGGCGTTCCAGAAACCGTAACCGATGAAGGAGCCTTGTTTGTCGTAGGCGGAAACCACGTCGCCCTGGCGGGCATCCGGCGACACCTCGCCGACCATCGAGCGGAAGATCGCGGGCTTGGAGGTGAACGTCTTCAGCTGCACCCATGGCTTCTCACGCGCGATGGGCGCGGGGATGTTGGGCAGGCTGCTGGTCGGCTCGGACATGCCGACAGGTTCGGGGTGGCGTCGCCCTTGGCAAGCCCCGGCCGCTCGTACCGGTCAGATTAACCGATGAAGCTGCAGATATACTGGCAGATGCCGGACTGCACGGTGATCGTGAAGCCGGACTTCGGGGCCACGTAAAAGTGGGTGCCCGCGCCGTAGGTCTTCTCTTCCTTGGAACCGTCCTGGACCACGACGCACGAGCCATCGGTGATCTCCATGATCTCGGCCTTGTCGGTGCCGAAATGGTAGGTGCCGGCGTAGATCAGCCCGACGGTCTTCTTGGCGCCATCGGCGGTGAGGATCGTGTGGGAGACGACCTTGCCATCGAAGTAGACGTTGGCTTTGGCGACGGCGGTGACGTTTTTGAATTCCATGGGATGGATTTGGTAAGGGGAGGGGGAGGGAGGGTAAAGGGAGAAAGTTCGTCGCGGGGCGACGAATGAGAGTATGGAGTATGGAGTATCGAGTATAGGGGGAGGAAGTGGGGATCTGCTGGCATGGTGAACTGCTGCGAAGCAGAGGCACAAAAAAGACCGCACTTGGTGCGGTCCCTATTCCCCGATACTCGATACTCGGGCCAACGATACTCTCTTAGTTCAGATCAACTTCAGCGTCGGGACCGCTTCGCCCTTCTGGCGCTTGCGGATGGACTCGAGGTACTCATCCTTGAACTTGGGGACGGCGGACTGCACAGGCCAGGCGACGGCTTCGCCGTGGGCGCAGATC
>JAPLTV010000055.1 GCA_026397955.1 Verrucomicrobiota bacterium
ATGGGCGTCAGCCGCAAAGCCGGCGACGGCGACGGCAAGGTAGTCCGCGTGCACGGCGAGACCGTCACCGACTTCACCACGGGCCTCAACGACCCGAAGGGCATCGTCTTCGCGGGCGGCTTCGTCATCACGGCCGACTTCGATACGGTCTGGAAGATCGACGCCAAGGGCAACAAGTCCGTCCTTGCCGGTCCGAAGGACTTCCCGATCGCTCCGACTTTCCTCAATGACGTCGAAGTTGAACCCTCCGGACAGAGCATTCTCGTGACCGACATGGGCGCCGTGACCAAGATGCGCGATGCCAACAACAAGCTCTTCGCCGTCGACAGCCCCGAGCACAAAGCCATCCCGGTCATCGCCCGTCTCTTCCGCGTTACCCTCGACGGCAAGGTCACCGAAGTCATCGCCCCGAACGCCCGCATGCTCAACCCGAACGGCGTCGACGTCCTGAAGGACGGCAGCATCCGCCTCGCCGAATTCTTCACCGGCGACGTCCTGGAATATAAGGATGGCGCCTTCACGACCATCGCCAAGGGCCACCGCTCCGGCGACGGTATCGTCCATGACTCGAAGGGGCGCTTCTACATCTCGGAAGTCATGTTCGGTCGTGTCACCCGCTACGAAGCCGACGGATCTCACCCCACCCTCCTTTCGCAGGGCCTCGAACTGCAGTCCGCCGCCGACATCTATATCGACGAAGCCCATGGCCAGCTAATCATCCCTGACAGCAAGGCCGGCCAGCTGGTCTTCATCGGACTGTAATGGCCTTAAGGTCGGGGGCAGGGCCGAAACCACGGGGTAGGGCTGGAAACACTTTCCAACCTTTCGCCCATCCTGCTGTCTTAACGGGATAGGCCACGCTTCTTTTGCATGAGTAAACACCTTACCCTCCTTCTTCTTGCCCTCTTCGTCGAGGCGAAGGCCGTCGACGCCATACCCGCCTTCAGTCCGGAAAGTCGCATCCTCTTCCAGGGCGACTCGATCACCGACGGCAACCGCGGACGCTCACTCGATCCCAACCACATCCTCGGCCACGGTTACGCGTTCATCATCGCGGCGCGTCACGGTGCGGCCTTTCCGGAGCGTAAACTCGACTTCTTCAATCGCGGCGTGAGCGGCAACACGGTACTCAACCTTGAGACGCGCTGGGCCAAGGACACGCTCGCGCTGAAGCCCGACCTGCTTTCGGTGATGATCGGCGTGAACGATAACGGTAAAGGCGTCCCACTGGAGGCCTATGAGGCCGCCTATGACAAGATTCTGACCGAAGCCCGAATCCAGAACCCGAAGCTCAAGCTCGTGCTGATGGAGCCATTCGTCCGTCACCCGGGAAAGCCCGTGCCGGAAGGCATCGTCGCCCGGCAGGCCATCGTGGCGAAACTCGCCCAGAAACATGGCGCCGCCCTCGTCCGTCTTCAGAAACTCTTTGATGACGCCGCCGCCAAGACCGCCGATGACTACTGGGTCTGGGATAGCGTCCACCCGACCTACCGCGGCCATCAGCTGATGGCCGATGAGTGGGAACGCGTGGTCCGGGAGACCTGGAAATAAACGAATGGTTTTGATTCCACCCAGCCGCAAGGACGGGCTGGCTTCCGCTCGGTCAGGTCTCAACCTACGGAGGTCCGACATGCCCCTGCGTCGCCTCACTCTACTCCCCTTCCTCGCCACGCTGGCTTTCGGCGCAGCGCCCGAAGCACGTATCGACGAGAAGCATCGCGCCTTCCTCAAGGAATACTGCGTCGAGTGCCACAACGCGGATAAGCAGAAGGGGAAGCTTCGGCTGGACGACATCGCCCTAAAGCTCGACACGGTCCAGCTCGCAGACCGCTGGCAGAAGATCCTCAACCAGGTCAATTCGGGCGAGATGCCGCCCGATGACTCCAAACAGCCAGCCCCGGTCGCGAAAGCTGACTTCCTCGAAATGCTTTCGGGCACGCTCGTCACCGCCCGTAAGACCATCGGTGACGCCCATGGGCAGATCACGATGCGTCGCCTGAACCGACGCGAGTACAAGAACACCCTCCGCGACCTGCTCGGGGTGGACATGTCCGTCAACGAACTCCCGGCCGACGGTGGTGCCGGCGCCTTCGACACGGTGGGGGCCTCGCTCTTCATGTCGTCGGACCAGTTCGAGCAATACCTCGCGCTCGGCCGACAGGCCATCGACGAACACGTCATCCGCTACGGCCGCCAGACGCCCGAACTGAAGGTGCGCTTCGAGGCAGAAGATTACGCGAACCCGCGCATCACCAAGTCGTACGCCGACCGCGTCGATTGCCATGAACGATATGACGCCTGGACCAAGGCGGTCGATGAGGCGGCGGCCCGTCCCGAAAACGCCGCGCTCGTCGCGACCATCGCGGCCGAGAAGAAAGGCAACGCGACCTACCGCTATTACCAGTGGCAACGCATCCCCGGCGCGCCCAGCCCGGAGAAGTTCGGTTACCTCGACGCGATCCATGCCGACGAACAAGGCCGCCGCAACTGGGTACTCTCCGCCCCTCAGCAGCGCGCCTACCTGGCGAACCCGGCGACGAAGTCCGGCTCCTTCCTCACCTACGCGGACGTCTTCGCCAACCCCTACCAGCCGTTCAGCATCCCCGGCGGCTGGCCGGCGGGTAAATATACCATACGCGTGCGGATAGCGGCGACGGCCGATACGCCTAAGTCCCGTCACTTCGTCGAATTTGGCCCGATGCACGGCGCCGTCGCCAGCACCCATGAAGTGACCGGCACGATGGAAAAACCGCAGGTCCTGGAAATCCCGGTGACGATCACCACCGGCGGCACCCGCGGCTTCTTCCTGCGCGAGCGCGGCTCCTTCGATTCCAATGAACGGGCCCTCCAGATCTTCGGCGAAGCCCTCAGGCGCAACGGGGTCGGGCCTGAGTTCGCCCTTTGGATCGATTGGGTCGAGATCGTGAACGGCGGGCCGGCGCCCGTGACCTTCGATCACCGCGAAACGGAGGTTCTGGCCAATCGTGTCGTAGAGGACCCGCTCAACAAGACGGGAGCGACGCTGAATATCTTCTTGACGCACAAGGAAGAAGTCATCGCGCTACCGCCCGATGTCTCGACGGACTGGGACAAGACGAAGCGAGACCCGGTGCCGACCGGTGAATACCTCCTGCGCCTCCGCGTCGGAGCGATCGCCGGTACGCCTGCCGCGCGACACTATCTGGAGATGGGTACGCGCACCAAGGACGAGCCGTTTGCGTTCGTCCGCACCTTCCAGGTCACGGGGACGACCGTAGCCCCCCAGACCATCGAGATACCGGTCTCGATCACGGCCACCGGTCCGCGTTCTTTCGTCTTCCGCGAGAAGCGCGACATCCGCAACGACAACGAAACCTACGAAGCGGCCCGCAAAGCCACCGGCGTCGGTCCGCCCGCCGCCCTCTGGGTCGACTGGGTCGAATGGGAAGCCGTCGATGCCCGCCGTCGCGGCACGGCTATCGAAGCCGCGATCCCCACCGCCCCCGAAGGCGTAGCCGAGGCCGGCTATGCCCGCTCCGTACTGACCCGCTTCGCCCTGCGCGCCTTCCGCGGGAAGACGCCGGCACCGGAGTATGTCGATAAGCTCGTCACCCTCTTCGCCAAGCGCCGTGCGGCCGGCGAGACGCTGACGACGGCCCTGAAGCAGCCGTTGAGCGTGATCCTGGCCTCGCCTGGCTTCCTCTACCTGCAGGAACCCGGCGTAGAAAAACAACGCCGGCGACTCGACGACCTCGAACTCGCCGCCCGGCTGTCCTACTTCCTCTGGAGCGCGCCGCCGGACGCCGAGCTCCTGCGCCTGGCCCAGCAAAACACGTTGCACCAGCCCGCCATCCTGAGCGCGCAGGTCGACCGCCTGATCGCCGACCCGAAATCGTCCGCCTTCGTGACCGGGTTCACGCATCAGTGGCTTGGCCTGCATCGCCTCGATTTCTTCCAGTTCGACACCAAGCTGCACAAGGATTTCGACGACAGCACCAAAGCCGCCGCCCGCAACGAAGTCTATCAGACCGTCGACCATATCCTGCGCCACGGCGACAGCCTCAACCGCCTGCTCAAGAGCGACTATGTGGTGATCAACGGCCTGCTCGCCGATTACTACGGCTTGAGCGAGGTGAGCGGCGACGCCTTCCGCAAGGTGACGCTCCCCAAGGATTCACCCCGCGGCGGGCTGCTCGGAATGGCGGCCGTCCTCGCCATGGGTAGCAACGGCCGTGATACCAGCCCGGTCGAACGCGGCGCCTGGATCCTGCGCAAGCTCCTCCACGAACCGCCGCCCCCCGCCCCGCCGAACGTGCCGCAACTCAATCGCCTCGAATCAAAGCTCCTCTCCACCCGCGAACGCCTCGCCGCCCACCAGGAACAACCCCAGTGCGCTCAGTGCCACCGCAAGATCGACCCCATCGGCTTCGGGCTGGAGAACTTCAACGCGACCGGCAAGTGGCGGACCACGGAGACCTATGAAAAGAAAGGCGTCGGCAGCAAAACCTGGCCCATCAGCCCGGCCGGCACCTTCTACAAAGGGGCCAGCTTTAAAGACTACTTCGAACTCCGCGACCAGATTGCCGCCCACCCGGAGAATTTCGGCCGCGGCTTCAGCGAAGCCCTCGTCGAATACGGCATGGGACGTCCGTTCGGCTTCCTCGACGAACCGCTCGCCGTGGAGATGATCACACAGGCCCGCTCCCAGGATTACCAGATGGCGGCGTTCATCCGCGCTCTCGTCCTCTCCGAAACTTTCCAAACCAAATAACCATGCGCTCCTCCCACCTCAGTCGACGGCACTTCCTCCGGGCCGCCGGCACGCTCATCGCCCTGCCCGCGCTCACGTCGATGGGCTTCAAGGCGTTCGCGGCCGAGAAAGCCGTCACCCACCCGAAGCGCATGGTCTTCCTCGGGTTCGGCTACGGCGTCACCAACGAGACCTGGTTCCCCAAGCTCACCGACACCGGCGCAAACTACGCGCTGCCGGAAGGCCTCGCGCCGCTGGCCGAGCACAAGAAGGATTTCACCCTCGTGCAGGGCCTCTCGAACAAGTTCAGCGACGAAGCCCATTGGGGCAGCACGTTCTGGCTGACAGGCGCCAACCGCTATTCCGAGCCAGGCCAGAGTTTCCATAACGGCATCTCAGCCGACCAAGTCGCGGCCGCAAAACTCGGCATGGACACCCGTTACGGTTCCATCCGCCTCGACTGCGCCAACGCGGTCGACTCCGGCCACGGGCCAGGCTCGATGGCTTGGGATGCGCGCGGTAAGCCGATGGCCGGGCACGAAAACCCCGTCGCGGCCTACCACCGCCTCTTCTCCGACGAGACCATGCCGCTCGCCCAACGCCAGGCTATGCTCGCCGATCAACGCAGCGTGCTTGATGTCGTCCTCGAAGATGCCGCCCGCGTCCGCCGGGGGCTTTCGCGTAGCGACGTCGATAAGCTCGACGAATACTTCCAGAGCGTCCGCGACATCGAACTACGACTCTCCAAGGACGAACAGTGGCTGGACCGACCCAAGGCCAAGGCCCCCTTCCCTCCGCCCAAGCCCGGTCTCGCCGGCAAGGACGAGATCAAGGTCATGTACGACCTCATCGTCGCAGCCCTGCAAACCGATAGCACCCGCGTGCTGACGTATCGTCAGCCCGTCAGCGCGCTGCTGGCCAGCCTCAACATCAAAGTGGCTTCGCACGACATGAGCCACTACTCCCCGGGCGAGCGCATGGAAGCGGCACAGAAGCGCGACCTCGAGCAAAGCAGGCTGCTCGCCGGCCTGCTCACCAAACTCAAGGCCACCAAGGAGGCCGATGGCAGTAGCCTCTTCGACCATACCACGGTCGCTTACGGCAGCAATATCCGCACGGTCCACTATCTGGACAACTGCCCGACGCTGATCGCCGGCGGCGGCTCCGGCATCCGCCTCGGCCAGCACCTCGCGCTCCAGGGCAAGAGCACCCCGTTGTGCAATCTGTGGCTGACGCTCCTGCAAGGTAGCGGCGCCAAGGTAGACAGCCACGGCGATAGCAACGGCATCATCAAGGAACTCAAATCCTGACCCCTCTCCATGAAAACACTCCACCTCCTCCTGCTCACCCTCGCGTTGCCCGCCTTCGCCCAAGACGGCTTCAAGCCGCTCTTCAACGGCAAGGACCTCGCCGGCTGGGACGCCGAACCAGGCCTCTGGAAAGTCGAGGACGGCGTGCTCGTCGGCACGAGCGAACCGGGCAAGCCGAAGACGAATTCGTTCCTGATCTGGAACGGCAAGGCCAAGGACTTCGAAGTGCGCGCGACGATCAAAGTCGTCGGCGATAACAATTCCGGCGTGCAATACCGCAGCCGTCGCCTGCCTGAGATCACGCCGTGGACGATCCTCGGCTACCAGTGCGACGTCCATCCGACTGAAGTCCACACGGGCATGACCTACGAAGAACGCGGACGCGGTATCTTCGGTTACAACGGAGTCGACGTGGTGATGGATCCGACCGGCCAGCGCTGGCAGGTCGGCGAACGCCCGCGCGTACAGGCGGACATCTCCCAGTGGAACGAGTTCACCGTGATAGCGCGCGGCAATCGCCTCGAGCACAAGATCAACGGCCAGACGACCTCGATCTTCATCGACCACGACGAGAAGGGCCGCGCCCTCGAAGGCCTCATCGCCATCCAGCTCCACGCCGGCAACCCGCATAAGACCTTCGTGAAGCAGGTCCTGCTCAAGGTCCTCGAAGACGGCCCTATCCTGCCCTTCGACCAAGCCGCCCTCCCCTCCGGTTCTAAGAAGATCGATAAGCCCAAGGTCGTCAGCGCCCAGGGCAAGACGCCCACGCCGAAGAAGGCTCCGGCCGCCAAGTAAGCCCGAACTAATCCCGCATAATGGGGTCAGACCCTCTTAATGGGGTCTGACCCCATTTCCGTCTTTGCAGTCCTGCACCCTGGCACCGTAGTTTACCCCAACCCCCATGCGCCCCCTGTTCGCCCTGATTTTCGCCACCCTGACGGCCTTTGCCGCCACGCCGCAGCGACCGAACGTCGTACTGATCCTCGCCGACGACCTGGGCTACTCCGACCTGGGCTGCTATGGCAGCGAGATCGCGACCCCGAACCTCGACGGCCTCGCGAATAAAGGCGTCCGCTTCACGCAGTTCTATAACACCGCACGTTGCTGGCCTTCCCGCAGCGCATTGCTCTCGGGCTACTACGCCCAACAGATCCACCGCGACACCCTCCCGGGCCTTGGCGGCGGCGGCCAAGGCGTCCGCCAGTCCTGGGCGCGCCTGCTGCCCGATTACCTGAAGTCCGCCGGCTACCGCAGTTACCATAGCGGCAAGTGGCACATCGACGGACCGGTCCTCGCCGCCGGCTTCGACCGTTCGCTCGACATGCGCAACCACGGCAACTACTTCAGCTCGAAGGGAAACTTCATCGACGACGTCGCGGTGAAGGCGCCTG
>JAPLTV010000019.1 GCA_026397955.1 Verrucomicrobiota bacterium
CATGCTGATGACTGGATAAATCAGAATCGAGAAATCCGGGCGGCTGCTCTGACCGCTGACGGCGTTAGGCGCGCGGGTCTCGACGGTCTCGAAATGCACGGTGGCGGTGGAGGCGAGGTGGCCACCGGCGGAGAAGCCAATAATCCCGACTTTCTTCGGGTCGATCTTCCACTGCGCGGCGTTCGCGCGGACGGTGCGGATCGCCTGCTGGGCATCGAGCAGCGGTACGTACGGGCGACCAGCCGGCAGACGATATTCCAGCACGATGCCGGCGATGCCGTGGGCATTCAGCCAGGCCGCGATACCGTGACCTTCGCCTTTCGTCACGAGGCCGCCGTAGCCGCCACCCGGGCAGATCACGATCGCGGCGCCGTTGGGCTTGTCGGCCAGGTGCACGGTGAGCTTGGCCTTGGAGGAGTCGGAGAACTTGCCGTCACCTTCGGGCGCGTCGCCTTTCCAGAGCGGTAGGGTTTCGGCGGCGAAGGCCGACGTGGTGAAGGCGAGGAGAGCGAGGAGGCGCATGGACTTCGAAGGGGCAGGGGTTGGGGTTGGGGTAGGGGTAGGTTTAAAGACGAGTCGCAGGGGAGGGAAGGCGATTGGATCGTTGGGCCTTAATTCGCCCTTAAGGACGGCTCTGGTATACTTTTCCCATGTCCCGGTTCCGTTCCCTCTTTCTGGCCATCCTGACGCTGTCCGTCGTGGGTGGTTTGCTGGCCCAGTCGGCCCCGAAGTCCGAAACTCCCGATGACCGTCCGCCGCGACCAGAAGGCGAACGCCCACCCCGTGAAGATGGCCCTCCTGGCGAAAGGCCGGAAGGCAAAGGGAAAGGCAAAGGAAAGGGCAAGGGACCCGGCGGAGGTGGTGGCGGTGCTGGCGCTAAAGCTCGCCCGGCGAATAATCGTCCGTTGCAAGAGCTCTGGGTCCCGCCGGTGATCGAAGGCAAGACGTTCAACCTGACGCTCGGGACAAGTTCGCGCAAGTTCCTCGAGGGCACGACGAATACCTACGGTTATAACAAACTCAGCTTCTGGGGGCCGACGCTCATCCTGAACCAAGGCGAGACGGTCACGATGAACGTGAAGAACGAACTGAAGGAAGCGACGACGGTCCATTGGCACGGTCTGCATCTGCCGGCCGCCACCGACGGCGGGCCGCACCAGATCGTCGAGCCGGGCAAGACCTGGTCGCCCTCGTTCGTGGTGAAGAACAACGCCGGGACCTATTGGTATCATCCTCACTTGCATGAAGCTACGCAGAAGCAGCTCGCGATGGGTGCGGGCGGCCTAATCATCATCCGCGATCCGATCGAAGCGAAGCTGGCTTTGCCTCGCACCTATGGCGTCGACGACCTGCCGCTGGTGCTCACGAGCCGACGCTTCAAGGACAACCAGTTCACCTACGATGGCGATAACGATAAGTATGGTGATTATCAGCTGACCAATGGCACCCTCGATGCGCAGACGAAGTTGCCCCGTCAGCTCGTCCGCCTCCGCATCCTCAATGCCGAAATCGAGCGTGGCTACGTACTTGGCTTCAGTGACAACCGCGTCTTCTACCAGATCGCCACCGACGGCGGCCTGGTCGACAAGCCGGTCCCGCTTAAGCGCCTGACGCTCATGGTCGGTGAGCGCACCGAGATCCTCGTCGATCTCGGCACGGATAAGGTCGGCGGCACGGTCGACCTGATGGCCTATAACTCGAATCAGACGTTCGGCTTCCCCGGCGGCGAGCCCGATACCGGTGGGGCCAACGGGAGCTATCTCAACAATTACGACTACCGCTTGCTGCATATCAACGTCATCGCCCCGACGGTCAAGGCGGTCACCAAGGTGCCCGAGACCCTGACGCGCAACGTCTTCGTCAGCGAGAAGGAGGCCTCGACCAAGCGGACGCTCAGCGTGACCGACGGCCGTCCGCACTTCGCCTTCGATGGCAAGCCGTTCGACATGCACTCCACGAATATGGTGGTGAAGCTCGGCGCCACCGAGGTCTGGACCGTGAAGAACAATAATATCTTCGGCCACTCCTTTCACTTGCACGACGTCCAGTTCCGCATCCTCTCTCGTACCGATCGCGAGATCGCCGACTACGAGAAGGGCTGGAAGGACACGTTCTATCTGCCTAAGGGTGCCTCGGTTACGTTCGTCGCCAAATTTGATGACTTCGCCAGCGATACCGATCCGTTCATGTTCCACTGCCACATGTCGAATCATGAGGACGGCGGAATGATGGGGCAGTTTATCGTTTCGAAGGATCCCGCCGCGGTGAAGAAAGACGCCAAGGGCATGATCAATTTCCGCGCCCAGACGAAGCATGCGTTGCCGACGGCGGAGGTCGTGGCCGCCGCAGCCCAAGCGTCCAAGCCTGCCGCGGTCTTTTCCAAGAGCGACCTCGCCGGCAATAAGCTGGTGCTGGCTGACCTCGCGAAGACGAAGCCGGTCGTCCTATTCTTCATTGAGAAGGAGTGTCCCTGCTCGCGAGACGCTGCGCCCTATCTTTCGCAGCTCCAGGCGGCCTATGGCGCCAGCTGTTCCGTGGTCGGCGTGATCAATGCCGACGAGGCTGGCGCCAAGGAGTGGGCGGCTAACGTGAAGCCCGGCTTCCCCGTCGTGGCCGATCCGGACTTCGCCGTCATCGACGCCTATGGCGCCAAGCGCAGCGTGTATGTCACCGTCGTCGCGCCCGGCGGTAAGATTGCCAAGGCCTATCCCGGCTATAACGCCGACTCGCTCACCGAGATCTCCACCACCGTCGCCAAGCTCGGCGGCGTGCCTGCCGCGAAACTTGTCTGGAAGGACGCTCCGGGCGAACTTCTGGCGGGATGTCCGTTGAAGTGACGTCCGCCGCATGGCGGACGTAGGGTAGGGGCGGGACTACGTCACGCCCGCCTGGGAAGGCTTAGGGCACGTCGTAGCCATGCCCCTACCTGCAGCCACCATGTGGCGGCTGGGTGGGCACAAAAAAGCCCCGGAGGTCCGGGGCTTTCGTGGCGTAGCTTGACGGCTTACTTGCCGAAGCCGGCGGAGGGCTTGCCGTCGGCCTCGAGCTTGCCGACGGACCAGAGCAGGCCGCGGGTGACGAGGTCGAGGTAGCGGGCGTCTTCGACGGTGGCGTTGTTGTGGCCGATTGTGGTACTGAAGATGCGGGTCTTCTTCGCACCGAACTCGTTGGTCCAGGCGACGATGGTGGTGTTTTCCTGGGCCGGGGTGACCTTGCCCTTCTTATCCTTCTTTTCCGGGACCTTCTGGGTGCCGTTGGCGAGTCCCTTGCCGGTGAGCACCTGGACATTGTTATAGAGCTCTTCGTTGATAGTGGTCCAATCGGCGAAGCCCTTCACAATCGGGTTTTCTTTGTCGGTGAAGGTGATGGCGATGGGGAGCTGCGGGCCGTGGCCGGTGGACTGGATGCCGAGCATCTCATACCAGCTGGCGTTGTCAGAGCCGGACTTCACCGGCTCCTTGAAGTTGCCCCAGCGGTAGCTGTGCATGGCGCAGTGGAGGTTCACGGCTGGGAGGCCGTTGCGGTGGGCGTTGACGATGTTGGCGACGTAGGTCTGGTCGGTGATGTCGGCAGCGCACTCATCGTGGACGACCACATCGAAGTTCTTGGCCCAATCGGCGTTCTTATAGATTTCGAAGACCGGCTGGGTGGCCTTGCCCTTGAAGTCGGGGGCCTTGATGTCGACGTAGGCGACTTCGACGGTGGCGTTGAGGCGGGCTTCGATGCCTTTCTTGAGGATATCCTTCTGAGCGCCGTAGTCGTGGCAGCAGCCGCCGGCGACGACGAGGACGCGGAGGGGCTTCTGCTCGGCCGAGAGCGTGGAGGTCAGGCCGGCGAGGAGCGCCAGCGCGAGGAGGGTGCGGAGTTTCATTGGGGGTGTCTGGGATAAAGGGCGGGCTGAGGGGGCTGGGCAAAAGAAAACTTACTTCTTGGCCTTCGGAGCGGCCTTAGCGGCTGTAAGGGCGGCTTTCGTGTCCGCCAAGGCGGCCTTGGCGAGCTCGTCGGAGATGGGTTGGCCTTCGACGAAGGCGTAGAGGGCCTCTTTCTGTTTCTCGCTCATGGGCTTCTCAGCCTTGGGAGGCATGACGTCTCCGGCGGTGCGCTCGAGAAAGACGCGGGAGAGCAGCATGCTGCTATCGGGCTTGCCGATGACGAAGGTCGGATTCTTGCCGCCCTTGAGCGTGGCTTCGAGGGTGTCGAGGCGAAGCTTACCTTTCTCCTTCTTCGGGCCGTGGCACGAGATGCAGTGCGCGTCGAACATCGGCTGAATCACCTTGGAGAAATCGGCCTTCTGGGCGGCGGTCAGCGGTTTCGCCGGCTCGGGCTTCTTCGGAGTGAATGGGGCGGCGATAAGCGCGGCCGAAGAGAAGAGCAGAAGGGCACGCACGGGCTTACTTCTTAGCCGAATTATTTGCTGCCAGCGCGGCCTTGGCGATGTCGTCAGGAATCGGCTTACCTTCAATCCAGAAGCCGATGGCCTGCACCTGTTCCTTGGTGAGGGGCTTTTCATCCTTGGGCGGCATGAAATCCTCGTCCTTGGAGTCGAGCGAGATACGGGCGTGCATCGGGCTCTTCTTCAGGTCGCCCTGAATGAATGCCGGGCCTTCCGAGCCACCCTTCTTAAGGGCTTCGAGTGAATCCATGCGCAGCTTGCCCTTCACCTTCTTGGCGCCGTGGCAGGCGACGCAATGGGCCTCGAGGATCGGGCGCACGACCTGGGTGTAGTCATCGCGCTTCTGGCTGGTGGTAACGACGCGCGGGGTCTCCGCCTTCTTAGGCGAGGCGACCTTGTTGGGTTTGAAGGGGAAGCCTTCCTCGTGGACGAGTTCGCCGCCGATGTGGGCCGCGAAGCCCATCACGCCGATGGCGAGGACTTGGGCGGCGAGGCGCACTCGGAATTCCTTGGCAAGCAGGAGGCTGGCCAGGCTGGCGAAGGCGGAGGCCGCGATGCCTCCCCAGAGGTGGAGCTGCACGGCGTCGCCCGCGAAGCCGTTGAAGTGGGCGTGCACGATGCCGCAAAGCACGGCGGCCCAGGTGCCGATGGCCGAGAAGACGGACAGGCGGCGGACAGTCGCGGTGGCTTGGTCGTGGCGTTCGAAGAATTCGAAGAGTGGCACGACGAGCAGGACGGCGGCCGGGATGTGCAGGGCGAGGATGTGGAAGTTACCGAGGATCGAAAGGAGGGCTGGGCCGCGCATCTCGCCGTCGGCGGGAAGGGCGAGTGCTAAGGCGACCAGGAAGAGATTCGAGCCGGCGACGAGTCCCGCGGCCTGACGGAAGGTCAGGGCGTGGAGGCGTTCTTCGATGCGATGGAGAGGCGTCATGGAGCGGAAAGGGCTTCTTTGTTTATAGGGTCATGCTGCCTTGGGGTCAAACGCAAGCGACCACGTATGCCCCCTTGTTATTAGACACAAAAAAAGCCTGCGGGTTGCCGCGGGCTTTTTATCAGGAAGCCGTGAGGCTTACTTGTTCTTTTCGATGAAGGCCTTGATCTTCTCGAGCTGCTCCTTGGTGAGGGGGTGGCGCTCCTTGGCCTTCTTCGGGGGCATGGCGAGGTCGTCCTCCGGGTTGGAGATACCGAGTTCAGAGGTCTTGTAGAGGGCGCTCTTCTTGGCGTCTCCCCAGGTGATGCCAGCGCCTTCATCCTTACCGCCCTTGACGACGGTGGCGAAGGAGGTGGCGTCGAAGCCGCCCTTGGGCTTCTTGGCCTTGTCCTTGCCGTGGCAACCGATGCAGCTCTTTTCGAGGATCGGGGCGATGTCAGCCTTGAAGGCCTTTTCGCGATCGGCGTCGGTGGCGGCGAAAGCCGAGGAGGCGGCGAGGAGGGTGAGGAGAGCGAGGGTGCGCATGGGTGTGATAAGGTAACACCAAACAAAACGAAAAGTTGCCTACTGGGGAGCAAAAAATGACCTACTCCTTGATCGACCAGGCCCGGCAGGTCTCCTGCAGGCGGGTCGGGACGTAGACTTCTACCCTAGTTCCCTCGGGAAGGGCCTTAGAATTGAGGATAGTGGCCCCAGCGTGCAGCTTGGAGAGCATGGCGTACTGGTCGTGGGGGATGAGTAGGGTCATGTGCTCATCTCGGCTGGCAGCGCATTCCTCGAGGCGCTGGAGCAGGGCGGGCAGGCCTTCCCCAGTCTTAGTGCTGACCAGCTTGGCGTCGGGGTAGGCGGCCAAGGCCTGGGCGCGTTCGACCTCGTCGCAGAGGTCGGCCTTGTTGAGCACGGTGATCACGGGGCGATCCCCTGCACCGATTTCGGTGAGGACCTGCAAGGTGGTTTCGGCATGCTTGTCACGCTCGGGCGAGCCGAGGTCGATGACGTGGACCAGGAAGTCGGCCTGCACGGCTTCTTCGAGCGTAGCTTTGAACGCTTCGACGAGACGGTGCGGGAGGCGGCGCACGAAGCCGACGGTATCCGTCAGCAGTAGCGCGCGGCCGGAGGGTAGGGCGAGACGGCGCGTGGTGGGGTCGAGCGTGGCGAAGAGCTTGTTCGCCGCAAGCACCTCGGAGCCGGTGAGCTTGTTGAGGAGCGAGGACTTACCGGCATTGGTGTAGCCGACGATCGAGAAGGTCGGGAGCGGGACGCGTTTGCGCTGCTTGCGCTGGGTGGCGCGCTGGGCGACGACCTCTGCGAGGTCGCGGCGGACCTTAGCAATCTTATCGCGAATCTTGCGCTGGTCCATCTCCAGCTGGGTCTCGCCGGCATCGCGCTGCATCGTGCCGCCGCCGCGCTGGCGGTCGAGGTGGGACCAGAGGCGCTTCAGGCGTGGCAGCATCTGCTGCAACGCGGCGAGTTCGACCTGGAGTACGGCCTCGCGCGTCTTCGCACGGGTGATGAAGATATCGAGGATGATTTCCTGGCGGTCGATGGCGCGGAGCTTGGCGTCTTTCTCCCAATTACGCTGCTGCGCGGGCGTAAGCTCGTCGTCGAAGATGATCAGGCCGCATTCCTTATCGCGGGCCAACTGGGCGATTTCCTCGAGCTTGCCGGAGCCGACGAGCGTGCGCGGGTTCTCCTCGCGGAGCTTGGCGATGATTTCTCCGCGTATCTCGACGCCGACGTTACTGACGAGCTCGTGGAGTTCATCAAGGAGCGCCTGGGCTTCTGCTGCCGTGTCGTCTTGGCGTTGCAATCCGACCAGGATCGCGCGGTTAGAACGGGCGATGACCTCGGGGTCGAACGGGTCGAGCGGCTTATCTTGTTTTTCTTCGGATTCGTCAGACACGTGGCGGAAATAAAAAGGGGAAAGCGGATTTTGGCGACGGAGTCGCGGCAGGCGAGAGCAGAGTGCGTGCTGAGGTAGGGACGTGATTGCCATCACGTCCGTTCGCTTAGCACCTTAGAGGTCAGAGGGTTATCGCTAAGTCCCGATGACGTAACGGCTGCGGCTTCGAACGGATGCGATGGCAATCGCATCCCTACCCAAGGCAGAAAGCCAATAGAAAGCGGCGGGTTGCCCCGCCGCTTGGTCTTGCCTCCGGCCCTCCGGTCAACGGGTCAACTTGTCCTCGGGCCTAGCTTACTGGCCGAATTCCACCCAGTCGACGTTCATGAGTCCGCCACCCTTCTTGGGGTTGGTTAGGACGAGGTAGACATCATGGCGGCCGGGCGCGGGCGTGAGCTTGGCCTTGTTCTCCATGAATTTACTCCAGTCGCCGGTATGGGCGATGTCGACGGTCGCGACGACTAGTCCGGTCGCCGAGTCCAAGTGCACCTCGATCTGGCTGCCCTTGGCACCGCCGCCCACGGAGGCGTTGATCTTGATGTTCTTGGTGTCCGCGAGGTTCAGGTTGGTGAACTTGATCGTGGTGCCGTGATTGGTGGAGCCGACGGCCTTGCCCGTATTCTTGGCGTTGGTGATTTCGCCGGATTCGGCCTCGATACGACGATGGCGCAGGGCGACGGAAGCCTTGCCCGAGAGCGGGCCGGCGACGCCAGCGCCGACATCGGTATAGATGGCCTCAAGGAGTAGGGTGCCTGGCTTGTTGTCCTTGGGCGCGGTCAGCTGGCCTTCGAGTCCGCGGGTGAGCGTCGGGCCGCCCTTGCCCTTTTCGAGCGCGAGCATCCAGCGGAGCATGATGGCGACCTCGTCCTCGGTGTGCTGAGGATGGGCGAGCATGGGTACCTGACCCCAGACGCCGCTGCCGCCGAGGCGGACCTTCTTGTTCAGGAGGTCATCGGCGCCAGCCTGCTTACGATATTTGTCGGCGATGGCCACGAAGGGAGGACCGACGAGCGGGGTTTCCATCGCGTGGCAATTGAAGCAATCGCTCTGGCGCATCAGCGCGAGGCCCGGATCGACTGCCACGGCCTTGCCGTCAGCAGGAAGGAACGCGGAGGTCACGAGCGTGCGCGCACCGAACTCGGCGGCCTTGGCGTCGGAGGAGCCGTCTTCGACATCCTGCACGGTGACCTTATAACTGAGTAGTTTGCCCGGCGTGAAGAAGTCGCCGCTCTGCGGCGTGATGAAATTTACGACCGGGGCGGTGTTGCCGACGATGATGGGTATGGAACGCGTCGCGGAGCCGCCCTGTCCGTCGGTTACGGTGAGTTCGACACTGAAGTTGCCGGCGGTCTCCAGCGACACGGCGAGCTCTTCACCTTCGCCGAGCTTCTTGTCTCCAGGCTGAAGTTTCCAGGAGAAGCTGAGCTTGCCGCCGTCGAGGTCGCGCGAGCCCTTGGCGGACAGCGTGGTCTTCAGCGGAGCCGGGCCGGCGGGGGTGGAGATAGCGAGCTTGGCGATCGGCTGGAGGTTGCCGCGTGCATAGGAGATCTTCAGCAGCGCCGAGTCTGGGTTGACGCCCCAGGTGTCGCCGTAGTCGAGTAGGTAGAGGCAGCCGTCGGGGCCAAAGGCCGCGTCGACCGGGCGGCGGAGGATTGTCGCGCCGTTGTCGATGAGGGCCTGCTGCTTCTTGCGCTGCTCGTCCGTGTTGGCGGCTACGAAGGCCGTGGGAGCGAAGGCTTCAAGTCTGGCGAGGTCGGAGTTGGCGTCGAGGCGGGCCCACTTGATGAACGGGCGCTGCCAATCCCAGAACAGCAGGGAGCGGTCAAAGTGCTTCGGGAAGCCGTTGGTTTTCTCAAAGGACTCCTGCCAGTAGAAGACGGGTCCAGCGCAGGCGGTGCGGCCACCTTCGCCGAGTTCCGGCCACTGTTCGGAGGCCACATAGGGCCAGTAGATGAACGCCGGGACAGCGGGCGGGAGCTCGACGAGGCCGGTGTTATTGCGGCTCTTGTTCAGCGGAGCTTTCGGGTCGAAGAGCGGGCCGACCTTATCCGTCGCGTAATCGTATTCGGCGTAAGGGTAATTATTGCCGACGAAGAGTGGGTAGCCGAAGTTGCCGGCCTTTTTCGCCTGGTTGATCTCGTCGTAGCCGCGCGAACCGCGCGCGCCATCGACGCGCGCGTCCGGGCCGACTTCGCCCCAGTAGACGTAGCCCGTCTTCGGATCGATGTTCATGCGCCACGGATTACGCGTGCCCATCGCGAAGATTTCGGGGCGAGTCTTGGGCGTGCCGGGTTTAAAGAGGTTACCTTCGGGGATGCTATAAGTCGCATCGGCGTTGACGCGGATACGGTTCACCTTGCCGACGAGGGTGTTGGTGTTGGCGGAAGTGCGCTGGCCGTCCCACGGTTCCTTGCCTACACGCTGGTCAAGCGGGCCGTAGCCCTTGCTGTCGCCAAAGGGGCTGGTGTTGTCACCGGTTGAAAAATAGAGGCATCCGTCCGGCCCGAACCTCAGCGAGGCTCCGTGGTGACAGCACTGGAGCCGCTGCTCCTCGTATTTCAGGATGAGCTTCTCGCTGCCGGGGACGAGCTTGTCGTCCTTGATGTCAAAACGGGAGAGATACTGGCCTTCAAAGCCGACGGGCGAATAGATGAGATAGATCCAGCCGTTCTGGGCGAACTTAGGGTCGAGCGCGAAGGCAAGGAAGCCGTTCTCCTGGGCCTTGAAGATCTCCATCTCTGCCACGAGCGTGACCCGTTTGGTCTTCGGGTCACAGATTTTCAGGGCGCCGGCGTATTCGTTGAACCAGATGCGGCCATCCGGTCCGAACTCGAGGTGCATCGGCTGCGGCAGGCCGGTGAGTAGCGTCTCGGTCTGGAAGCGGACGTCCTCGGGTAAGTCGTCGGAGGCGCGGGCGGCCGGAGCGGCCATTAGCAGGGCGGCGCCGAGCAGGGAGAGGAGACGTACGGGGGTAGAAGCCATGGGAGGGTGACCTTGGGGAATGGGTGGGGTTCCCAAAGGGTTAGGAAAAGATGCTGGAGCGCAAGCGGGGAGCAGATTCTAAGGATGCCCGCTAGATTGTCGGTTCCTGCTCCCCCTTCGTGGCATGCCTCTCCTCTGGCCGACTGGCCAACGATTCAACTGATCAACGGCGCGATAGCGCTTAGATCAACCCGAGCTGCATCTTCCCGTCTTCGGAGATCATCGTCTGGGTCCAAGGCGGATCCCAGACGATGTCGACGCGGGCCTGGTTGATACCAGGGACGCCGAGCACGCGATTGCGCGCGTCTTCGGCGATGACCGGGCCCATGCCGCAACCAGGCGCGGTGAGGGTCATGGCGACGACGACGCTATGGCGGTCAGGAGAGCTATCCAGCGGCTCGACCTTGAGTGAATAGACCAGACCAAGGTCGACGATGTTCACGGGGATTTCCGGATCGAAGACCTTTTTGAGGCTTTCCCAGACAGCTTCGTCGGAAGGCTTGCCGGTATGGCCAGCATGTTCGGCGACACCGACAGAACCATAGGCGTCCGTCTTACCTTCGTTCTCGGTGGTATCCGAAGGGACTTCTTCGCCGAGCGAGTCGGCATCCGAGCCCTTGATCCGGAACATGCCGGTATCGCAGACGACGGTGAAGTTGCCGCCGAGGCGGTGCGTGATGGTGACCTTGGTGCCGGCAGGCAGTACGGCAGGATCACCCGCGGGAATGACGGTAGCCTGCACGTCACGTGCGAGCACGCGATCGTGGGGGCTGGGCGTGTGGCGCTGGCCGGTGGTGTCGTCGCTCATGTTCAGGCTTGGTGGAATTTGAGGCGGAGCATCTCGCGCACCGCGGCGGCGGCTTCTTCGTGGCCGACCTTGGCGAGGACTTCTTCGAGGAACCCTTGCGCGAGCAGTTCCTGGGCGACGGCGAGCGGGATGCCGCGGGCGCGTAGGTAGAAGAGTTCGGCGGGGTCGATTTGGCCAGTCGTCGCGCCGTGCGAGCACTTCACGTCGTTGGCTTCGATTTCGAGGCCGGGCAGGGAATCCGCTTCGGCGTCCGGCGAGAGCAGGAGGTTGCGGTTGGTCTGGTAGGCGTCGGTACGCTGGGCGTCCGGGGCGACCTTGATGAGGCCCGAGAAGATCGTGCGCGCCTTGCCGAGCAGGGCGTTCTTGAAGAGCAGGTCGGACTTCGCGTGGCCGGCGGCGTGGATCTGCAACGTACGCTGGTCGAACTCCTGTTCGCCCGTGGCGACGGAGATGCCGCAGAGGTTGATATCGGCGCCAGGTCCGTCGATGCGCACGCAGTTCTCGAGGCGCGCGCGGCGTGAACCGACGGCGGCGTTGACGGAGCTGACGAAGGCGTCGTGTCCGCCGCAGGTGTTGTCGATCTGGAAGGATTGCGTGGCGGAACCCCAGGCCTGCACGGCGAGGCGGCGGACCTGCGAGCCCGTGCCGGCATGGATGTCGACGGCGGAGATCGCCAAGGCGCGCTGGTCGGCCTTGGCGGAGAGGTGGAAATCGTGGATGGCGACCGTGGCGCGTTCGCCAGCGATGATGAGCGCGTGCGGGAAGACCGCGACGCCGTCGGTGAGCGTCCAAGTGACTGCGACGAAGGGCTGTTTCACCTCGACGCCCTTGGGGACGTGGAGGACGTAGCCGGCGCGAAGCCAGGCACGGTGCAGAGCGGCGAACTTATCGCTACCGAGGAGCACGGGGTGCTTTAGGAGATGTTCCTGGAGTAGGGCAGAGCGGGTGCGGACGGCGTCTTCAAGGGATTCGAAGACCACGCCTTGGGCGACGAGCTCGGCGGAGAGCGTCGGCTTGAGTACGCAATGGCCATCGACGTGGACAATCAGGCCGGCGGCGTCGGAGATGAGGCGAGAACGTGCGATCAGGTCGGCCGTCTGGGCAGGCGACGGGGCGGGTGCGGGGGCGTAGCCGTCGAGCGAGAGCGAACGTGCGTCGGAGAAGCGCCACTTCTCGTTGTCGCGCGTGGGCATCGGCAACGATTGGAAGGTATGCCATCCCTGCTGACGGAGGACGGCGAACCAATCCTGCGCGCGGAACTGGGTGGTCTCAGCGGACTGGAGGGCGACGTCAAGGACGCCGGCGGGGGCGGAGGCGACGGCGTTCATCCGACGGATCCTTCCATCTGCAGTTCGATCAGGCGCTTCAACTCGACGGAGTATTCCATCGGGAATTCCTTCACGAGGTCGTTGACGAAGCCGTTCACGGCGAGGGACATCGCTTCGCCTTCGGAGAGGCCGCGCTGCATCATGTAGAAGATCTGCTCGGCCGAGACCTTGGAAACGCTGGCTTCGTGCTGGACCGAGTTCTTCCGGCCGCGGACGGAGATCGCCGGATAGGTGTCGGTGCGGCTGTGCTCGTTGATGAGCAAGGCGTCGCACTCGGTATTATTACGGCAGTTCGAGAGGGTTTTCGGGATGTGGACCAGGCCGCGGTAGGTCGAACGTCCTTTGCCGACGGAGATAGACTTCGCGATGATGTTCGAGGTGGTGTCATCGGCGGCGTGGATCATCTTCGCGCCGGTGTCCTGGTGCTGACCATCATTGGCCAAGGCGATCGAGAGGACCTCGCCGCGGGCGCGCTTGCCGCGCAGGACCACGCCGGGGTACTTCATCGTCAGGCGGGAGCCGATATTGCAATCGATCCAGCGGACTTCGGCGTCCTCTTCGGCCACGCCACGCTTCGTTACGAGGTTGAAGACGTTGGCGGACCAGTTCTGGACCGTGATGTATTGGATCTTCGCCCCCTTGAGGGCGACGAGCTCGACGACCGCGGAGTGCAGGGTGGCGGTCTCGAACTTGGGAGCTGTGCAGCCTTCCATGTAGGTGACTTCCGCGCCTTCGTCGGCGATGATGAGCGTGCGCTCGAACTGTCCGAAGTTCTCGGCGTTGATGCGGAAGTATGCCTGGAGAGGCTGGGCCACCTTCACGCCCTTAGGAATGTAGATGAATGAGCCGCCGGAGAAGACCGCGGAATTAAGGGCGGCGAACTTATTGTCGCCGACGGGGATGACCTTCCCGAACCACTTGCGGAAGATTTCCGGGTGGTCGCGCAGGCCTTCGGTCGGTCCGCAGAAGATGACGCCGAGTTTCTCGAGCTCTTCCTTCATGCGGGAATAGACCGCTTCGGAGTCGAACTGAGCTTCGACGCCGGCGAGGAACTTGCGCTCCGACTCCGGGATACCGAGGCGTTCGAAAGTCTTCTTCACGTCGTCGGGGACTTCTTCCCATGTTCGGACGGGCTTCTGGCCCTTGGAGAGGTAGTAACGGATGTCCTCAAACTTGATGTTCTCGAGGTCGGCCGTGGCCCAATGCGTCGGCATCGGTAGGTCCTGGAAGATCTTCAGCGACTTCTGGCGGAACTCGCGGATCCATTCCTCCTCGCCCTTGACCTTGGCGATATAGTCCACGGTCGCGGCGGTGAGGCCCACGCCGGCGTCGAAGGTATAGTTCTCCTCGTATTTGAAGTCGCCCTTGGAGCGATCGACTTCGATCGCTTCGCGCTGCGCCTGGGATTCGTCGATTTCGGCCATCTGGTTTAGGCTTTGGCGAGGTCGGACTTGACCCAATCGTAACCCTTTTCCTCGAGTTCGAGGGCGAGCTCCTTGCCGCCGCTGTGGACGATGCGACCGTCCCACATGATGTGGACGCGGTCAGGCACGATGTATTCGAGCAGGCGCTGGTAGTGGGTGATGACGAGGAAGCCCGTATCGGGGCCGCGCATGGCGTTGACGCCTTCGGAGACGATGCGGAGCGCGTCGATGTCGAGGCCGGAGTCGGTCTCGTCGAGGACGGCATACTTCGGCTTGAGCATCATCAGCTGGAGGATCTCGCAGCGCTTCTTTTCGCCGCCGGAGAAGCCTTCGTTGACGAAGCGGGCGGTGAACTTCCGGTCCATCTTGAGGGCGTCCATCTTCGCGTAGAGCTCGGTGTAGTAGGCCTTGGCGTCGAAGGGCGCACCCTTGGCCTGGCGGGCGACAATCGCGGCGCGAATGAAATTGGCGATGGTCACACCCGGGATTTCGCTCGGGTATTGGAACGCGAGGAAGAGACCCGCGCGGGCGATGACGTCAGGCTCGAGGCCGATGATTTGTTCGCCGTCGAGGAAGGCTTCGCCCGACTGCACGGAGTAGTCGGGATGGCCGGCGAGGACCTTGGAGAGCGTGCTCTTACCGGTGCCGTTCGGCCCCATGATGGCGTGCACTTCGCCTTTCGGGACCGTGAGGGAGAAATCCTTCAGGATCGGGCGGTCGCCGATGGAGGCGTTGAGATTCTTGATGACGAGCGAGTCAGACATGGCGGAAAGGGAAGGGGGATTAGTTGGAATGGGTGTCCTTGGCCTGAGCACGGCCGAGGAAGCTGATCTCGATGACTTCGGAGTCGAAGCCGGGCGGGAGGATCGAACGGAGGCTCTTCATCACCTCGGGCGGGAGCTCGATGTCGTGGACCTGTCCGGTCTCCTTATCGCGGAAGTGCGCGTGAGGGGCCAGGTTGGGGCAATAGCGGGTGGACTCGCGCTCGTGGTTGACCTGGCGGACCAGGCCGCAGCCGACGAACGTTTCGAGGCAGTTGTAGACCGTGGCGAGGGAGAGGCCGGGCATGACCTCGCGGGCGCGGTTAAAGACCTCGTCGACCGTGGGGTGGTCGCGCTCGGATAGGAGGACGGTAAAGACGGCTTCACGCTGGGGGGTGACCTTCTGGCCGCTCTTTACGAGGGCTTCTTGAAGGTGTTCCTTATCCTGTTCAGTTAGGTTTCGAATCATTCTAACTGCCTAATCAGTTAGAATGAGTCTAATCCGCAAGAAGAAAGGTGGGTAATAAGGGGTATAGGGGTCGGGATAGGGGTGGGGGTAGGCAAAATCTGCCATAGGTGAGGCTCCAACCCCTACCCCTGCCCCAACCCCAACCCCTACCCCTAAATAGGACTAGTTCAGCCCCCGGGCTTCTTCGCCGCCGCCTTGGTCGTCGAGCTTACGCTGGGCGTCGAGGCGGCCGAGTTCGTCGGCCACGGCCTTGATACGCTGATCCTGAGAAAGGCACTCGAGCAAGGTCCGGCGCGTGTCCGCGTCGGCGACGAGGTGTCCGGCCGCGGCGTCCGCCAGCGCACCGGGCTGATTGGCCAGGCCGCGCAGGCGCTGCATGAGCGGGGCGGCCTCTTCGCCGAGTTCTCCGATGATGTTCTCGGCGAAGGCGAGCACGCGGGCGATGTCGCGCGTGCTGCCGAGGAGGTCTTTGGAGGCTTCATCGACGACCGGGGCGATTTCGAGCTGCGGGTACGGCGTCTTACGCTTCACCTTGATCACCTTCGCGCGACGCAGGCCTTCGAGGATGATGTGCGAGGTTCCGTCCTCGAGTTCGACGTGCCCGACGATGCGTCCGACGCACGTGAAGGGGCAGGGCGGTTCGTCGTTGTCCGGCGTGAGGCTTTCTTCATCCAGCTGAGAGATCGCAAACATGCGGCTGCCGGCGAGGGTCTCCTTCAGCATCTTGCGGTAGCGGGGTTCGAAGATGCGCAGCGGCATGAGCTGCTGCGGCAGGAAGACGCAGTTGCCTAGGGTCATGACGGGAACGACGACGGTGGGAACCATGTGAAGCAGGGTGAAGGGAAACAGGGGAAAGGCAAATGGCGTGAAAGGGCCAGAGCCAGGGCTTGGGCTAGGGCTGGGTAGGGAGGCATCCGAACCGCCAACCGCTAACGACAAGCCGCTATCACCTATCTTCCGCCGCGCTTACTGCCACTGATCCAAGAAGAGCTTCTTCGGGTCCGGGCTGTCGGACTCGGCGAAGTAGACTCCCATGCGCAGGGAGGGCAGGAAATGGGCGGGGAGCTTCTCTTTGTTGCGAGAAGCGATCTCGGTGAGAAGCGACTCGGGCGAACGGCCAGCAAGCTGGTCCACGCGGTAGTAGCCGGCGTCGAGCAGTTCGCGGGCGACGTCGACCGGGAAGCGCGTGATGCGCATGAACGGACTGCACACGGCCTCCCGACGACGTTCGGCCGCGCGCTGTCGTTCCGCTTCGTCCACGATCAGAGGCGGGCGAGGATGGCCGCACCCATGGCCTTGGTGCCCACGGCCTTGCCGCCAGCAGCGATGTCCGCGGTGCGGATGCCTTCGGCGACGGTCTTCTCGACTGCGAGTTCAATGGCCTTGGCTTCGGCTTCAAGCCCGAAGGAGTGGCGGAGCATCAGGGCGACGGAGAGGATCTGGGCGCAGGGGTTGGCTTTGTCCTGACCTGCGATGTCGGGGGCGGTGCCTCCGGAGGGCTCGTAGAGGCCGTAGCCGTAGCCGTGCTGGTTGCGGTTCGCGCCCAAGGAGGCGGAAGCCATCATGCCGAGGGAGCCGCAGATGACGGCCATCTCGTCGGAGAGAATATCGCCAAACATGTTTTCGGTGAGGAGGACGTCGAACTGTGCGGGCTTGAGGATCAACTGCATCGCGGCGTTGTCGATATACATGACCGCGAGGGTGATATCCGGCGCGGTGGCCTTGAGGCGATCGGCGACGACCTTGCGCCAGAGGACGGAGGTCTGGAGGACGTTGGCCTTGTCGACGAGGGTGATGTGCTTCCGGCGGGCGCGCGCGGTGGCGATGGCGACGTCGGTGATGCGTTCGATCTCCGACTTGCGGTAGACCATGGTGTCGATGGCTTCGATGTCGCCGTCGGCCAGCGTCGTGGTGGACTTCGGTCCGAAGTAGAGTCCGCCGGTGAGCTCGCGGATGCAGACCATGTCGACGCCGTTCGGAATGCGGTCCGGGCGGATCGGCGAAGTGTCGATGAGGTTCTTCAGCAGTAGGCCGGGGCGGACGTTGGCGTAGAGCGTGAAGTGCTTGCGGAGGGGTAGGAGGGAGGCGCGCTCAGGCTGCTCGGCCGGAGGGAGTTTTTCCCACTTCGGGCCGCCGACGGAACCGAAGAGGATGGCGTCCGCGGCGCGGCAGGCCTCGAGGGTCGAGTCCGGCAGGGCCTTGCCATGGTTGTCGATGCCTGCGCCGCCCACGTCGTGGGTGGAGTGCTCGAGGGTGTGGCCTGACTTCTTCAGGACGGCCTCGAGGACGGGCAGGGCGGCGACCATGACTTCAGGGCCGATGTAATCGCCAGGCAGTACAGCAATCTTCAGGTGCATAGGAGAGAGAGGGGAGTAAAGATGAACGGCGGCGCGGAGGGCAAGGAGAAGCGAGGATAAGGGATGCCGAATTTCATACCTCCGGGTGGTTGCCAACGCCTGAAACGGGCCTCTACTCTGGCCGTCTTACTTGTCCCCACATGTCCTCCCAACCTCTCGTCATCGGTAAATTCTCCCTCGGCATGGGCGATCGCTTCGCCCACGAAGCCGAAGCCCAGCTCGCCGCCTGCGTCGCCGCCCAGAAGCTCGGCGTCGAGATCGTCCCGGTCTGGAACAAGTCCAACCGCGAGCATAACATCATCGGCTCCGAGCCGACCAGCACCCGCGCCGCGGCCGACGCCGCCGTGAAGACCCTCGGCTGGACCGCCCCCTACTTCCTCGACGCCGACCACATCGGGCTGAAGACCGTCGAGCGCTTCGTCGGCGTCTCCGACTTCTTCACCATCGACGTCGCCGACTTCATCGCCCAGCCCGCCGACCCCGCCGCGGTCAAGGCCTTCGTCGATCGCCACCCTGAGCTCGTCGGCACGATCACCCTCGCGGGCATCGACCGTCCGTTCACGACCACCCGCGCCGACGTCGAGCGTACGGCCGCCAAGTTCCTCTTGGCCGTCCAGGAAGCCGGCAAGGTCTACCGCCACATCGTCTCCGTGAAGGGTGTCGGTCGCTTCGTCCCCGAGATCTCGATGGACGAGACCGACAGCCCTCAGACCCCGCCTGAGCTCCTCATCATCCTTGCCGCCATCGCCGCCGAAGGCGTGCCGATCCAGACCATCGCCCCGAAGTTCACCGGCCGTTTCAATAAAGGCGTCGATTACGTCGGCGACCTCGCCCAGTTCGAACGCGAGTTCAACGATGACCTCTGCGTCATCGCCCACGCCGTGAAGCAGTACAGCCTTCCGGCCAACCTGAAGCTCTCCGTGCACAGCGGTAGCGATAAGTTCTCCATCTACCCGGCCATCCGCCGCGCCCTCGCCAAGCATGGCGCCGGCGTGCACGTGAAGACCGCGGGCACGACCTGGCTGGAAGAAGTCATCGGCCTCGCCGAAGCCGGCGGTGCCGGCCTCGTCATCGCCAAGGAGATCTACGCCGAAGCCCTGTCGCATATGGATGAGCTCTGTCAGCCCTACGCGACCGTCATCGACATTGACCGTTCCAAGCTCCCGGCCGCCGCCGTCGTCAACGGCTGGACCAGCGAGCAGTTCGTCGGCGCCCTGCGCCACGATCAGAAGAACCCGCTCTACAACGCCAACATCCGCCAGCTCATCCACGTCGGCTTCAAGGTCGCCGCCAAGATGGGCCCGCGCTACCTCGAGCAGCTCAAGGCCTGCCGAGAGTCCTGCGCGCGCAATGTGACCGGCAACCTCTTCGACCGCCACATCAAGCCGCTCTTCCTGTAAGCGGAAGCGTCAGCGGTCAGATCAAGGCGCGGAGCGATCCGCGCCTTTTTTGCGCACGAACAGTAAGGGGTCAGACCGCTTCCGATCGGAATCAGTCAGAAGCGGTCTGACCCCTTACTGTTGGCTTCGGCGGGTTTGAAGCCAGCCGACGATGAAAAATAGGCCAAGGGTCAGGAAAATGATCTGATGCTGGCCGGCAGCGACGAAGAGCATCGCGATGGCATCCTGAGGATCGGACTTCGTGGTGAAGTGAAAAGTCAGTTCGGTGTAAAACCAGGCGCCAAAGAGGCCCGCCAGTATCGTGGCGATGAGGGCGCCGATGGACGAAAATTTTTCGGAGCGGACCGCCAGAGCGACCAAGACGAAGGGCGAGAGGAGCCAGAGCGCAAAGCCCAGCTCGACCACCAGCATTCCCCAGTCCGAGAGGTTGACGTTGCGCAGGAATAAGGCCGGGCCGATGAGGCCAAAGACGGCGGATAGGGCGTAGGTGAGGTTCTTAATTTTCACGGTAATATGATAGCTTTAATCACGCTTCTTGGGAAATCGATAAAAGCGATAGGGCCTATTGTTTCTGGAGAGCCAGCCGCTGGTCAGTCAGAGCGTAAGCCTTCGTCGTGAAATGTAAGGTCAATTCCGCATACCTGTCTTCTGATCTATGACTTGGACGCCTTTTTTCGGTTGATGCCGAACAAGATTGCAAGCACCGCGACCGCGATGAGAATTTCACTGGCCTTGATGAAGACGACTAGAAGAAATTCGCGACACCCGTCGAATATCACGAAGGCACCCACGTCCATGATGGCCGCCAGAATAGTCATGATCAGTGAACCTATGAACAGGAGCGGCGAGCGGCTGCGGGCGGCGAGCGCCAAAAGCAAATGAGGCAGGATGGCGGCCAATAAGTAGACCGTTACGATCGGTACGGATTCCAAATCACCCAGAGGATTGCCCAGGAGAGAAAAAACGACTCCTGCTTCGATGAGGCAAAAGAGAATCGGCAACCAGATGGCAACGAGCCTCGTCGAACGCAGCGCCTTTGGGGCTCGGGCTTCGAATTCGTCGTTCATGCCGAGAACATCTCAATCAGCGCTTATTTACGGGCCGCAAAGTCGCGGGCGTAAGCCTCGGCGAAATAGCTGAGGATCACGTCGGCGCCGGCGCGGCGGATGGCGAGGAGCGACTCGTCGCGCGTGGCGCGGAGGTCGAGCCAGCCTTTCTCGGCGGCGGCGTGCAGCTGGGCGTATTCGCCCGAGACCTGGTAGGCTGCGATCGGCAGGCTGGTCGATTCGCGCAGGTCGCGGATGATGTCGAGGTAGGCACCGGCGGGCTTCACCATCAGGAGATCGGCGCCTTCTTCGGCGTCGAGGATCGCCTCACGGGCGGCCTCGCGGCGGTTGGCCGGATTCATCTGGTAGGTGGCCTTGGAGATGGGGGCTTCGCCGGCCTTGCGGGCACTGCCGACGGCGTCGCGGAACGGGCCGTAGAAAGCGGAGGCAAACTTGGCGGAGTAGGCGAGGATGCCGGTGCCGGTGTGGCCGGAAGCATCGAGGGCCTTGCGGATGGCCTTCACGCGTCCGTCCATCATGTCGGAAGGGGCGACGAAATCGGCGCCGGCCTGGGCGGTGAAGAGCGACATCTTCACGAGTGCTTCGACGGTGCGGTCATTGTCCACGTCGGTGCCGGCAGCGTTCAAGATGCCGTCGTGTCCGTGCGTGGTGTAAGGGTCGAGGGCAATGTCAGCGAAGATCACTGTGCCGGGCGACTTGGCCTTCGCTTCGCGGATGGCGCGGAAGGCGAGGTTCGACGGATTGAGAGCTTCGGCGCCTTCGGCGGTCTTGCGCGTCGGGTCGACCTTCGGGAAGAGGGCCACGCCATGGATGCCGAGGGCGAGGAGTTCGGCGCACTTGGCACCGAGCTGGGCGAGCGGAATGCGGCTGATGCCCGGGAGGGAGCCGACGGGCTCAGCGACGTCGCCTTCGGTCACGAAGAGCGGCTGAATTAGATGACGGGGTTCGACGACCGTCTCACCGAGCATGGCACGGATGCCGGCCGAAGCACGGAGGCGGCGGAGGCGGACGGACTGGTCGAGAGGGGCCGACATCGGAGGGTCTAGATAGTCGATGGGGGTGGGGAAGGGCAACGGCGAAGCCATTGAGATGCCTTCCGGTGGGACACTTTGTCATTCTGACCCGATTGGGACAGGGACAGTCCGTCGGCCTACCTCTTAAAATCACTGGAAAAGTGGGAATTTCCCTTGGCACACGCCCTGCCAATAAGACGGCATAACCCTCTACCAAAACACCATATGAGCAAAATCATCGGCATCGACCTCGGCACCACCAACTCCTGCATGGCCATCCTGGAAGCAGGCGAGTCCGTCGTCATCTCTAACTCGGAAGGCGCCCGCACGACGCCCTCCATCGTCGCGTTCACCAAGAGCGGCGACATCCTCGTCGGTCAGGCCGCCAAGCGCCAGGCCGTCACCAACCCGAAGAACACGGTCTTCTCCGCGAAGCGCCTCATCGGCCGTAAGTTCACGGAAGTGAAGGCCATCGCCTCGAAGCTCCCTTACAAGGTCGTCGAAGGCAAGAACGGCGACGCCGCCATCGAATGCGAAGTCGACGGTAAGCCGCGCGTCTTCTCTCCGGAAGAAATCGCCTCCCATGTCCTCCGCAAGCTCAAGGCCGACGCCGAAGCCTACCTCGGCGAGAAGGTCACGCAGGCCGTGATCACTGTCCCTGCCTACTTCAATGACTCGCAGCGCCAGGCCACCAAGGACGCCGGCACGATCGCGGGCCTCGAAGTGCTCCGTATCGTCAACGAGCCCACCGCGGCTTCCCTCGCCTACGGCCTCGACAAGAAGGGCGACGAAAAGATCGCGGTCTATGACCTCGGTGGCGGCACGTTCGACGTCTCGGTCCTAGAGATCGGCGGCGGCGTCTTCGAAGTGAAGGCGACCAACGGCGACACCGAACTCGGTGGCGACAACTGGGACGAACGCATCATCCAGTGGCTCATCGACGGCTTCAAGACGGAGACCGGCATCGACCTCTCCAAGGACGCGATGGCCCGCCAGCGCCTCAAGGAAGAAGCCGAGAAGGCCAAGATCGCCCTCTCGTCCTCGAACTCCGTGGACATCAACCTGCCGTTCATCACCGCCGACGCCTCCGGCCCGAAGCACCTGAACGTCACGCTCACCCGCGCCCAGATGGAAAAGGTCTGCGACGATCTCTCCGAGCGCACCCGCCGTCCGTTCGAGTCCTGCCTCAAGGACGCCGAGCTCAAGATGGCCCAGGTCGATGAACTCGTCCTCGTCGGCGGCATGACCCGCATGCCCAAGATCATCGAGATCGCCCGCCTGCTCGCCGGCAAGGAGCCCCATAAGGGCGTCAACCCGGATGAAGTCGTCGCCATCGGCGCCGCCATCCAGGCCGGTGTGCTCAAGGGCGACGTGAAGGACGTCCTCCTCCTCGACGTGACCCCGCTTACCCTGTCCATCGAGACCATGGGCAGCGTCGCCACCGCGATGATTGAGCGCAACACGACCATCCCGACCAAGAAGTCGCAGGTCTTCTCCACCGCTTCTGACAGCCAGCCGGCCGTCGACATCGTCATCGTCCAGGGCGAACGCCCGATGGCGAAGGACAACAAGCAGCTCGGCACGTTCAAGCTCGACGGCATCAAGCCGGCGCGCCGCGGCGAACCGCAGATCGAAGTGACCTTCGACATCGACGCGAACGGCATCCTAAACGTGTCGGCCAAGGAGAAGGCCACCAATAAGCAGCAGAGCATCACGATCACCGGTTCGACTAACCTCGAAAAGGAGAAGATCGACGAGATGATCCGTGAGGCTCAGGCGCACGCCCAGGAGGATGCGAGCAATCGCGAGCAGGCCGAGATGAAGAACCGCGGCGAGCAAATGATCTACCAGACCGATCAGTTGCTGAAGGACCTGGGAGAGAAGGCGCCGGCGGACATCCGGAACCAGGTGCAGTCCAGCCTCACCAACCTCCGTGAAGCGATGGAAAGCA
>JAPLTV010000100.1 GCA_026397955.1 Verrucomicrobiota bacterium
CAACATCCCGTTCGGCAAGGGCATCGCCGGTTGTGCCGCCCAGCGCAAGGAAGCCGTCCAGCTCTGTAACCTTCAGGAAGACCTCGGAGGCGTCGCCAAGCCCGACGCTCAAAAGACGAACGTCCAAGGCGCGCTCGCCGTCCCGATTGTCGGCGCCGACGGTAAGGTCATCGGCGTGCTCGGCATCGGCAAGATGCAGCCCTATGAATTCAACGACAGCGAAGTCGCGGACCTGAACGCCGTTGCGGCGTTGATCTCCGCAAGGCTGTAGGATGTCTGCTTAGTTTCTGACGAAGAACTAAGAACAACGAACTAAGAACGCTGCGCGTCGCCCGCTAGGGCTCGTCCCGTCGGCGAACCCTTCTGCTTGAGAAGGCCTTCGGGCAGGCCGGCGTAGACGAGCTTGCCGCCTTTTTCGCCGCCTTCGGGGCCGAGTTCCATCACCCAGTCCGCTGCGAGGATGACGTCGGCGTGGTGTTCGATCACGATGAGCGTGGCGCCCGCGTCGCGGAGACGTCCGAGCAACGCAAGGAGCTTGGCGATATCGTCCCAGTGCAGGCCGGTCGTGGGTTCGTCGAGGACGTAGAGGCGGCCGGAGTGATCGCGGCGCGCGAGCTCGGACGCGAGCTTGAGGCGTTGGGCTTCGCCGCCGGAGAGCGTGTTGGCGGCCTGACCGAGCTTGATGTAACCGAGGCCGACTTCCGCGAGGGTACAGAGTTTTTCGGCGAGCTTCGGCTGCGCGCGGAAGACTTCGGCGGCCTCGTTGACGGACAGGCCAAGCGCGTCGGCGATACTGAGTCCTTTGAAGCGGACCTCGAGGGTCTCGCGGTTGAAACGTCGACCGGCGCAGCTGGGGCAGTCGACGAAGGTCTCGCCGAGGAACTGCATGTCGAGCGCGACGGAGCCTTCGCCGGAGCACGTCTCACAGCGGCCGCCGCGAACGTTGAAGCTGAAGCGGCCGGGCCCGTAGCCGCGGGCCTTGGCGAGCGGCAACGCGGCCCAGAGCTCACGCATGAGGTCCATGATGCCGGTGAAGGTCGCAGGATTCGAACGCGGGGTGCGACCGATGGGCTCCTGGTCCACGGCGGTGAACGCAGTGATCTGCTCGAGTCCGTCGATGCCGGCATGTCGGCCAGGGACGAACTTGGCGCCGTTGATCTTGCGTGCGGCGGCGGCGGAAAGGATATCGATGGCGAGTGTGCTCTTGCCTGAGCCAGAGACGCCGCACACGACGGTGAGGCCGCCGATGGGGAAGGAGGCGGTGACGTCCTTGAGGTTATTCTCGGTGGCACCTTTGACGGTGAGCTGTGCCTTCCCGGGAGCCTTGCGCTTCACGATGCCTTCCAGCGTGGCGCGTCCGGAAAGATAGGCACCGGTGCGCGAAGTCGCGTGTTCAGCGCAGGCCTTGGGGGTGCCCTCGAAGACGATGCGTCCGCCGTCGATGCCTGCGCCGGGGCCCATCTCGATGAGGTGGTCTGCGGCCAGCATCATATCGCGGTCATGTTCGACGACGAGGACGGTGTTTCCGAGGTCGCGCAGGCCGCGGATTGAACCGATGAGGCGTTGATGGTCGCTCGGGTGCAGGCCGATACTGGGTTCGTCGAGGACATACGTCACGCCGACGAGCCCGAGGCCGAGCTGCGTGGCCAGGCGCACGCGTTGGGCTTCGCCGCCAGAAAGCGAGCTGCACTCGCGGTCGAGGGTGAGGTAGTTGAGGCCAGCGTCATTCAGGAACGCGAGGCGCTGCTCGAGTCCGCGGCGGGCTTCTTCGGCGGGCATGACGCCGGGGTGCGTGGCGAGCTGCTTCGTAAACTCCAGCGCCGCGGGAATCGTCATCGCGAGGAACTCGGCCATCGTCTTGCCGTTCAGGCGCAACGAAAGGGCAGTCGGGGAGAGGCGACGGCCTTGGCAGCCGGCGCACACGGAGCCGGCCTGGAATTGCAGCAGGCGCTGGCGAAGCGATTCCCCCGTGGTGGTGCGGTAGGCGTGCTCGAGTTCGGTAAACATGCCGGTCCAGACAGTCTCGACGAGTTTGCGACCCTTAGGCGGCGGGAGGAGGAACTTACGCTTCGGGTCGCCGTGGAGAAGCAGCTCGCGGACGGCCTTGGGGAGGTCGCGCCACGGGGTCTTGAGGTCGAATGGCACCTGCTCGGCGAGCGCACGCGTAATCGCATTGCGACGGATGAGCGTCTTGCGCGTCGCACACTTCCAAGGCTTCACGACGCCGTCATGGATCGAAAGAGCTTCGTCCCGGATCGAGAGGCTTTCCTGGAAGCGCATCTGGCGGCCGAGACCACCGCAGTCAGGGCAGGCGCCTTCGGGATGGTTATGCGAAAGGGCGCGCGGGCTAATGGGCTCATACGTCTCGCCACAATGTTCGCAGGCGAGGTGGAGCGAGAGCACGTGCTCTTCCCAGCGTCCGTCTTTTTCCGCCAACACCATTGCGCGATGGCGGCCTTCGCGGAAGGCGAGCTCGAGCGAATCGGCGAGTCGGCTGCGTTGGTCGGGGCCCGCGACGATGCGGTCGACCACGACGTCGAGTTGTTTGGCTTCGCGTCCGCTCAGCAGTCCGGCGGCTTCTTCAAGCGTGGCGACGGTGCCGTCGACGCGGACGCGGGAGAAGCCACGTCGGCCGAGGTCGGCGGTGGCTTCGAGGAGGACGGAAGGGCGGTCTTTGGCGACGGGGGCCACGACCATCAGGCGGGTGCCGACGGGGATGCCTTCGAGGGCGAGCAGGTTGTCGTCGAGCGAGCGTCGTCGGACGGGCTGGCCGTCCTTCAGGCAGCGGCGGTCGCCGGCGATGATCCAGAGGGGGCGGGCGTGGTCGGCGATCTCGGTCAGGGTGGCGACCGTCGAGCGAGGGTTGGTGTTGCCGCCGGTGCGCTGGGCGATGGCGATGACCGGGGAGAGGCCCCGGATGAAGTCCACATCCGGGCGCGGGGCCGAATCCAGCATGCCCCGGGCCTTGGCGGATAGGGATTCGAGGTATTGGCGGCTGCCCTCGGCGTGCAGGGTATCGAAGGCCAGGGAAGATTTGCCCGATCCGCTGACCCCCGTGATGACGGTCAGCTGATAACGGGGGATGGTCAGTTCCACATCCTTGAGGTTGTGGGTGCGGGCTCCCTTGATGTGGATGGGCGGGTTCAGGACAGCGGACCATACTCCGTCCGCCCGCCGGGAGAAGGCGGAAGTGGGTGGCCGTTAATAAGTCGTCCCTTAATCCGCTTTTACCTATTTCGGCAAAGTGTCAGCCTGCAGGGATGCCACGCCTCTTTCTCGTCCTGCTGATTCTGTTCACCGCCCGCGCCTCGGCCGACAAGCTCGAGCCCCGCGTCCTCTTCCTCGGCGACAGCATCACCTATGGCGGTAATTGGACGGTGTACGTCGAGTCCGCCATCCGCGCGCAGAAGGGCATGGGTCGTGCGACGATCGTGAACATGGGGCTCTCAAGCGAGACGACCTCGGGCCTTTCCGAGCCTGGCCATGCCGGCGGAAGCTTCCCGCGTCCTGATCTGCATGAACGACTCGGCCGCGTGCTCACCCAGTTCAAGCCGACGCTCGTCGTCGCCTGCTACGGCATCAACGACGGTATCTATCAGCCGCTCGACCCTTCACGTCAGCTCGCCTTCCAAGACGGCATCATCAAGCTGCGCCTCGCGTGCATCCGCGCCGGCGCGCAAATCGTCGTCGTGACGCCGCCGCTCTATGCGCCGGACAATCGCGCGAAGGATGCGATCAACTACGATGGCGTGATGGAATCCTATGGTGCGTGGCTCGTCGCGCAGCGCTCCGTCGGTTGGCAGGTCATCGACATTCATCCGCTGCTGCATCAGTCGGTCGACGCCGCGAAGAAAGCCGATCCGACTTTCATCTACGCGAAGGATAATCTGCATCCCGGTGAGCAAGGACATCTCTTCATGGCGAAGGCCGTGTGGACGTCGCTCGCGCCGATGATGAAATGGAATTCCGATGTCGCTTTCGCCGAAGGCGCGAAGCTCAAGAGCCTGCGCGAAAGTTCGGCACTGCTGCGGGATGCCTGGCTCACCCAGACCGGCCACAAGCGTCCTGGGGTGAAGGGTGGCCTGCCGGTGGCCGAGGCAGAGGCCCGTTCGGCCGGCCTAATTAGCGAATTCCTCAAAAAATAAGGGGTTTCCCGTTTTTAGGGTGGGTAGGGAGGGGTGGGGCTATTGCCCAAGAAACACCCTGCCGTCACGAAACTGTAACAATCGTATGGGATGATGCCTGTGTTCTCCAACCACATGCACACCACACTCAAGTCCCTCGCGCTGCTCGCCCTCACGGCGACCGTCGTCTCCGCTCAGTCTGCCGCCCCGGCCGCCTCCGAGGTTGTCACGGTCGACGCCAAGCTTCCTGACTACGTCGTTTCCTCCGGCGTCTCGGGCAACCTGAACTCGGTGGGTTCCGACACTCTCAACAACCTGATGACCTTCTGGAGCGAAGCCTTCAAGGGTAAGTATCCTAACGTGAACATCCAGGTCGAAGGTAAGGGATCGGGCACCGCCCCGGTCGCCCTCACCTCCGGCGCCGCTCAGGTTGGCCCGATGAGCCGCGAGATGCTCTCGATCTCTCAGGTCGACGGTATCTTCTCCTCGACCCGCAAGTTCGGCGGCCAGGACATCGGCACCTGGGGTGATGCCAAGCTCACCGGCGCTTTCGCCGGTAAGACGATCTCGGCCTTCGGTCGTAACTCCGCTTCCGGTACCTACGGCTTCTTTAAGGACAAGGCCCTGAAGAACGGCGACTACAAGTCTTCCGTCAAGGAACAGCCCGGTTCGTCCTCCGTCGTCCAGGGTGTCGCTTCCGACCTCGGCGCTGTCGGTTACTCCGGCATCGGCTACAAGACCTCCGGCGTCCGCGCCCTCCCGCTCGCCCTTGGTTCCGGCGCCGACTTCATCGAGCCCAGCTACGCTAACTGCCTCAACGGTAGCTACCCCCTCGCCCGCTACCTGTACGTCTACGTGAACAAGGCTCCTTCCAAGGATATGGATAAGCTGACCAGCGAGTTCATCACCTTCGTGCTCTCCAAGCAGGGCCAGGAAATCACGATCAAGGACGGCTACTACCCGCTGCCGGCTGACGTCTCCGTCGAAGGCCGCGCCTCCCTCAAGTACTATAGCGCCGAATAAGTTTGGTCTCGAAATCGTATCGTCGCCACCACGCCCTTCGGGGTCGGTCTGAAAAGCGCGACGGTACGGTCTCGGGTCCTCCCAAGGCGGGGTCTCCCCGCCTTACCCTTTATTAGAGTCCAAGACACCAGACCGTAACCCGATGGAAACTTCCGACATAAAGCCCGTTCCCGCGCCCGCGCCGGAGTCGCGTTTTACGGTAAGTCCCATGACCCTGGCTGCCGACCGGTGGATGGGTCGCCTCATCCGCTTCGGCGGTGTCGGCGTGGTGCTCGCGGTCTTCGGGATGCTGGCCTTTCTGATCTTCCAGGTCTTCCCGCTCTTCACCGGCGCCAAGGTCACGGCGGTCGGCTCGCTCTCGGTTCCCGCGAATGCCGTGGCCTTCGGTGAAGACGAATACGGCGACTTCCCTTATGTCGTCCTCGCGGACGGCAAGGTCGTCTTCCAGCGCGCGGCCGATGGCGCCAAGGCGCACGAGTGGGCCCCCTCGTTGGGCGAGCTGCGCGTCACTGCGGTCCGCAGCTACCCGCGCACTGGTCTGATCTTTCTCGGCCTCTCCGACGGTTCCGTCCAGGAATTGAACGTTGCCTATCGCTCGACCTTTGATGCCGCCGGCAAGCGCGCGATCGAACCGATCGTCACGCCGCTCGCTCCGATCTCGATCGGTAAGCCGGGCGTGCCTTGCCTCGAAGTCTGGAACGCCAAGGGCTCGCAGTCTCGCCTGATGGTCGTCCGCCAAGAAGCCGCCGGCAAGCCACTGCTCACCGCGGTTCGCCTCACCGAGCGCAAGGGTCTCGGCGGCAAGGCCCG
>JAPLTV010000001.1 GCA_026397955.1 Verrucomicrobiota bacterium
CTCATGCGAGGACCGGCTTGATGACGTGGCCGTGGACGTCGGTGAAGCGGCGGTTCACGCCGTTGTGGTAATAGGTCAGCTTCTCGTGATCGAGGCCGAGGAGGTGCAGGACGGTCGCGTAGAAGTCGTAGCAGGTCGCGATATCGGTTACGCTGCGGCGGCCGAAGTCGTCGGTCGCGCCGTAGGATACGCCGCCTTTGACGCCCGCACCCATCATCCATGTCGTATAGGCGTCAGGGTTGTGGTCGCGGCCGGTGGTGCCGACCTGGTGCGTCGGCATGCGGCCGAACTCCGTGCACCAGATGACGAGGACGTCGTCCAGCATCCCGCGCTGCTTCATGTCGGCGAGCAGGGCGGCGGTCGGCTGGTCGAAGATCGGGCAATGGCGGTCGTAGTCGGCCTTGAGCGTGCGGTGGGCGTCCCAGTTGAGGAGGCCGTCGACGTTGCTGGCGCGGGAGGCGCAGTAGAGGCTGACGTAACGTACGCCTTTCTCCAGGAAACGGCGGGTCAGCAGGCAGTTCTTGGCGTAGGCTGCCTTGAGCGGATTATGGTCGCGGGTGCCGTAGAGCTCATGGACATGATCCGGCTCGCGGGTGAGGTCGGTGACTTCCGGGGCGGCGAGCTGCATCTTCGCGGCGAGTTCATAGGCGGCGATACGGGCACGGAGTTCGTCATTGCCGGCGTGGAGTTCCGCGTGCTCGAGATTCGTCGTGCGCAGGAATTCGCGAGTGGCTTCGTCTTCCGTCTGGGAGATCTCGGTCGGTCGGCTCAGGTTGCGCAAAGGTTGTTGCGCTGCCATGCTGACGCCTTGGTGGCGGGCGGGCAGGAAGCCGTTGCCCCAGTTGGCTTTGCCGTTGGGCGGTTCGCCGCGGACGTCCTGCACGGAGATATAGGTCGGCAGGTTCTGGTTGAGCGAGCCGAGGGCATGGCTGACCCAGGCGCCGCCGCTGGGGTAGCCTTCGCGGGTGAAGCACGTATTCATCGGCACCGCCGCGCCGAGGTCGCTCATGAGCAGCCGCGACAGGGCCAGCCCCGTCATGCCGGTGGTCATCTGGCCGAGGAAGCGGCGACGGGTCAGCACAAGTGGGTCGGACATGGGGTTATTCTACTCTCCTTCTGACAGCTTGCTACGTCCGTTGTTTCACGCGGTAGCACTATCGTCTCGCTTAGGCCAAGGGGTCAGGCCGTTACCAATACGTCCTGAAACCATAGCATCTTAAATCTGAGGGTTTTAGTTGCAGTTACACTGCGGTAACGGCCTGACCCCTTGCTCAGCGCGAGCGGAAGAGGTCGCTGGTCAAGCACTCGACGACGAAGCTGCGCAGGCCGAGGCCCTGCTGCTTTACTTTCTCTTGGATACGGTCGATGGCGAACTCGTCGGCTGGCTCCATGAGGCGACCGGTGCTGTATGCGAGCAGCGAGCGGATGAGGTGGCGGGTGAACTGCTCTTCGCGCTTGTCGTGCAGGATGTCGCGGAAGCCGGCGAAGTCCTGGTATTTCTCTCCGGAGGCGAACTCGCCGGTGGTGTCGATCTTGGGCGCCGGGCCCTTCTTGGGTTTCGCATAGGTGACGCGCCAGCGGCCGACCGGATCGAAGGCCTCCAAGCTGAAGCCGAGTGGGTCAATCTTGCGATGGCACTCGGCGCAGGCGCGGTCGGTGCTGTGCTTGGCGAGGCGTTCGCGGATGGTGGTGGTCCCGCTGACATCAGGCTCGATGGCGGGGACGACGTCAGGTGGGGGCGGCGGCTTCACGCCGAGGATGTTCTCGCTAACCCAAGCTCCGCGGGTGACCGGCGAAGTTTCCACGCCGTTGGCGCTGACCGTCAGCACGGCCGCCATGCCGAGCAGGCCACCGCGGTGCATGTCGCCCTTGAGGCTGACCTTCTGGAAGCCGTCGGCCAGTCGCAGGGTCTTCTGCTCCGGTAGCTCGTAAAGTTTAGCCAGCTTCTTGTCGATGAAGCTATAGTCCGCCTGCAGGAACAGGCTCACTGGTCGGTTCTCCTTGAGCATGTCGCGGAAGAACAGGCGTACCTCGGTCTTCATCGAAGCGGGTAGGTCTTCGGCGTAGTAGGCCCGATTCGTCTCGCGCGGCGGTGGCATGCCTCCGAGGTCGCGCAGGTTGAGCCAGCTGTCTAGGAAGCCGTTGACGAAGCCGTTGACGCGATCATCGGCCAGCAGGCGGTCGATTTCGTTCTTTAGTTCCGCATCGCCGGTGAGTTTGCCTGCCGCCGCGGAGGCGGACAGGGTTTCGTCGGGCGGCGCAGCCCAGAGGGCGTAGGCGAGGCGGGTGGCGAGGTCGTGAGGCCTGAGGCGTCGTTCGCTTTCAGGGGTGACCTCGCTCAGGTACAGGAAGGAGGGCGAGCAGAGGATGAGTTTGACGGCATCGAGCGCCGCCTGACGTGGGGTGGCTTTTTCGGCGAGCCGCTTCTCGACCATGTTGCGAATCGGCGCACGGTCGGTGTCCTGCAGTGGACGTCGGTAGGCTTTCGCCGCAAACGCGAAAAGCTGGTCGAGTGCACGGTCAGGTTGGAAGCCGTTGTCGCCGAAGACCGCGACTTCCTCGGCGCCGCCGGAGGGCTCGAGTACGGGGCCCTGCACGACGATCTCACTGATGCGGATGTGCGGCAGTTTGCCTTCCTTGAGGATGTTATCCCGGCCGACTCCCGAGGACCCGATCGGACCTTTGAACTCATCCTTGTAACGTCGGTTAATCGTCAGCACCGAGGCGCGCGATTCGTAGGGGCCGTTCGGGAAGATGAAGCGAGGGGTCTGGCCGGCCTCGAGCCAGACGCGGAACTTCAGCCGGGTCGGTACGTTGTCGGGCACTACGCTGCTGCCGAGCAGCGGCTCGATCGCCTGAGGATAGTGGATGTGGCCCTTGGTGACGTCGCCGGGTACGACGCCGAGGATGTACGGCTCCGAGAGGTCGATGCCGAAGATGGCGGGATCGTAATGGGTGTCGCGATGCATCGCCGTCGCCTCGACCTCGAGGTCGTAGAGGCCGGAGACGGGCACGCCTTGCTTGAAGTCCTCGATGTGTCCGTAGCCGCCCTGGCGCGTGTCGGTGTTCGGCTGCTCGTAGATATTGAGATAGCGGAAGTTGAAGGCGCTCTTATGCGAGCCCGTCAGCTCTTCATACTGGACGAAGTTCTTGTTGAAGGTCCAGGTCTTGGGCGCGGTCGCCGGCTTGCCCAGGCGGGTTTCCACAAGACGGTTGGCGGACAGGAAATACTGGTCGACCAGGAAGCCGGAGGTCACCAACGACTGGCCGATTGTATCGAGGTGGCGGGCCGTCTTTTCCTTGGGGAAGTCAGCGGTCAGACCGAGGGTGTCGATACGACGACCGAACAAGGCCTCGAGCGTGTTCTCATATTCGCGGTTCGAGAGCCGGCGGAGGACCGTGCGCGAGCCAGTGCTCTGCAGAGTGGCCTGCGCCGCGGCGGTGCCGTCACGCAGGGCGCGGATGACCGCGAGGCGCTCCTCGTCGCTGGGCTGTTCGGCCTTCTTCGGCGGCATCTCGCGCAAAGTCAGCTGGTCGATGATGTCGCGCGCCTCGATCACCGAGGGCAGCGATTTGAGCGGCAGCTTGAACTGGTCGAAAGAACGATCGCCCTTATGGATATCGGCGTCGTGGCATTCCAGGCAGTAGCGGCTCAGGAACTTGTCGACGACCTTCGACGGTTCCTCGGCGGCGCGCAGGGAGCCGGCCGCCAAGAGCGCGGATACGACCAGCAGGGTTCGGAATGCCGGCAGCGAAGTCACGACAGCGGAGCGTTACCGAGGCTCAGGCGAACCGCCCCGTGCTGCTGCCGAAGGCATGCGTTTCGACGCCCATCTTCTGGGCGATGTCGACGAAGAGGTTGCAGAGCGGCACCTTGTGCTTCACCTCGCGCGCGACTTCGCGGAATTGGCCGTGCTTGTAGCCGCCGCCAGCGAGGAAGATCGGTAGGTCGGTATTGCGGTGCGAGTTGGCGTCGCCCATGCCGCTACCGAAGAGCACGGTGGTGGAGTCGAGCAGCGAGCCTTCGCCGTCCTTCAGCTGGGCGAGGCGACCGACGAATTTGGCGTATTGCGCGACCTGATAACGCTCCAGGGTGATGAGGGAGGCGATGGACTCGGGGTCGTTGCCGTGGTGGGAGAGGCCGTGGTAGTCCTTCTTGATGCCGAGGTTCTGGGGCAGGAAGTCACCGCCGATTTCCAGCGTGGCGATACGGGTGCTGTCGGTGTGCAGGGCGAGGGCGATCAGCTCGTACATGAGCGGCAGGTCGTCGACCGCGTTGCGGTTGGCCGGCTTGGGGAAGGGCGCCGTCGGCTTCGGGAGGTGGGTCCAGCGCTGACGCAGCTCGAGGCGCTTCTCGACGTCGCGCACGGAGGTGAAGTATTCGTCGAGCTTGGCCTTGTCCTCCTGGTTCACCTGACCGGAGAGGCGTTTCGCCTCCTCGCGCACGGAATCCAGGATCGAGGCCTGCACGCGGTTCTCCTGTTCGCGACGGACGCGTCGTTCGGCGGAGTCGCTGACGAAGAGCTTGTCGAACAGTTCGGCCGGGTTGGTGACCGGCGGTACGCGCACGCCGGCCTTCGTCCAGGCGAGCTGACAGCCGCCGTGGATACCGCCTTCGGAACCGACCGTGAGCGAAGGGAAGCGGGTCTGGTGGCCGATCTCCTCGGCGAGGAACTGGTCGAGCGAGACGTTGCCGTCAGGACGGTTCTGCGCCTCGGAGTTGAGCACGCCGGAGAGGAACGAATGCACCGCGAAGTGTCCGCCTTTGACGCCGTGGTCGAGGCCGCGGAAAACGGTCATGCGCTCGCGCTGCTCCCAGATGGGCTCGAGCAGGGTCGTCTTCTCGAAATCACGTCCGGCGGTCTTCGGGAACAGCTGCTTGGTCTGGTACCCGAGCAGGTTGCCGATCGCCACGAAGCGACGGGCACCGATGCCGGCCCCTTTGGCCACCTGTACGGTGGGGTTGCCGCTGAGGGCCTTCGCGCTGAGCGAGCAGAGGCCGGGGAGGGCCAGGGTGGCTCCCAAGGAACGGAGGATGAAACGGCGGCGATTCATGTCAGGGGCGGGCTAAAGGGGGTAGTTGTATTTTGCGATATGCGGACTTCCCGAAGCGAGCCTTTCCTTGGAGGGGTAGGGTCTCCTTTTGAGGGTACGGCAGGGTGCCGGTCGTCAAGGACGGCCGCGTGATATGATTTGGGACAGGCCTGTGTGTGCTAAGTTCCATTCCCCTCGCTTTAATCCGAACAAAAAGGCCCGCCAGACGAGCTGGCGGGCCTGAGGGCCGGGATGGTGGGCGGCTTACTTCTTGGCGACGTCGAAGCGGTCGAGGTTCATGACCTTCGTCCAGGCGGCGACGAAGTCATGGACGAGCTTCGTCTTGCCGTCGGCGCTGGCGTAGAC